>JAPLGI010000075.1 GCA_026390245.1 Caldisericota bacterium | reverse complement strand
AGCAATGATGTTGACATGAGTCTGAATGGTCGCCCAGGCCGATCCCGGGGCTGCCTTGGCGATGACCTCCGAGAGAAGGTCACAGGCATACCCTGCCGTTACCGGCCGCGTTGTGTCGCCCTCGACCGCGACCTCGGCACCGAGCGCCTCAACAATGTCTTGAACGGTCATGTAGCCTCCTACTCTTTGTCCGCAAGGAAGATCATCTCCACCTTGGTCGGCTTTCCTTTCCCTGAGATGATGACAAGATGGTCTGAGAACCGCCGAATGTTCGGCAGACCCATTCCCGCACCAAACCCCATCTCTCGGATTGCATCCGTCGCGGTGGACCAGCCTTCCTTCATGGCCAAATCGATGTTCTCGATTCCGGGTCCGTTGTCTTCCACACGTACAATGATCTCTCCATCGTGAGCAATGGCACGGAGTGTGCCGTTTCCTCCCGCATGGATGCAGACGTTGATTTCCGCCTCATAGGCGCACACACTCGCCCGACGTATCACAGCCTCGCTGAAACCCTTGCCCTGGAGGAACGCCTTCAGTCGAGCCGACCCTTCACCAGCATTCTTCAGACCCGCACAGCTCATGTCGTATACGAGGTCCGCGCTGTTCTCAAATTCCTTCGATAGAGCCGAAAAGCTGCCCAGGGTCATCATGCGCTTCTGATCGTGGACGTACACCGAGTAGAAACTGCGAACAATCGCCGACAGGACATCGGTGTCGGTAATCATGCCCACCAGCTTTCCGCCTTCCTCGACAACCGGGAAGCGCCCGAACTTGAACCGCTGGAAACAGGACAGGATTGTCTCAAGACTGTCATGAGCACGGAGGGAGACTACATCGCGCGTCATGACTGAGTCGACAGAGTCGGCCAGACGTCCGTCCGCAAGAGCCTCGATGATCTTCGAAACCGAGATAATCCCTACCAGCTTGAAGTTGTCATCGACGATGGGCACTCCAGAAATCGAGTTCTCCCGCATAAGAATGCGGGCTGCGGCGACACGGTCCTCAGGATGAAGGGCATACACTGCGGTAGACATAACACTGGAGGCATCAAGACTGCTGAACAGCCCCAGATACCGCAGGGCCTCTACGCTCTGCTCAAGGGACATGCGCTATCCAGAGAGCCCTCGGGCATAGAGCTTGCCCGACGTCACGTACATGATGTCGCGTGTCGCCAGAACCACAACACCTGTCACGCGCGCCAGATCAGCGACATCCTTCGGGACCTCCTTGCCCCGTACCACGATGATGGCTGGCAGGTCAAGCATCTGCGCCGTTCGAATGATCTGAGGAGTAGTCAGCCCAGTGATGAGAAGCGTGTCAGGACGACTCATGGCAAGCACATCACTCATGAGGTCAGAAGCAAACGCATGGTTCACCTCAACCGTGTCCAGATGCTCACCCGCGACACACGTTGCCCCCGTAATCTCAAGAACTTCGATCAGTTTCAAGTCGACTACTCCTTCCGATCAGTAGTTGATCGATACTATGCTTCTTCCTGACACGCCTCTGGTACGTGTGATTCCGCCAGGGCGCGGTCGAATACTTCGGGGAAGTTGCGCAGTGCAGACTCGAACGCAAGCGGCACAGCTTGCCCCAACCCGCAGAAAGACGTATTGCTGAGCGTGTTAAGCAGCCTGCCGAGCCGACTCAAAGCATCAGGATCGGCAGTGCGGCCAACCAGCGCCTCCATGATCGCCTTGATCTGCAGTGTTCCCTCACGGCAAGGTGTGCATTTGCCACATGACTCGTGCCAGAAGAAGTGGGCAACCTCCTCCAGGAACGGAAGAAGTGGAACGTCCTCAGAAGCTACCAGGATGACCCCAGACCCGATCGAGACATTGCTGGTCTTCATAGAGGCAAAATCCAATGGAGTGTCGAGGTACTTGTCGGTAAGTACAGTCCCGGCACTTCCACCGGTCTGGATGAAGCCAATACGCTTGCCTCCCTTGACGCCGCCACCAAAGTCGTAGATGAGCTCTCTCAGAGTGACTCCGAAGGGAGCCTCCACGATGCCCCGGTTGACGACGTCGCCCGACAGCGAGAACACCTTGGTTCCGGCGCTCGTGGGTGTCCCGAAAGACTTGAACCAGTCGCTGCCATTCAGCAGAATCGGTGGTACATTCGCGAAGGTCTCCACGTTGTTGACGACCGTGGGCTTTCCAAAGAGTCCAACCTGTGGAGGGAACGGAGGCTTGTTTCGTGGCTCGCCCCGCTGGTTCTCGATGGACTCGAGCAGCGCAAACTCCTCACCGCAGATGTAGGCGCCACCACCACGATAGACCTCAATGTCAAACTTGAACCCTGTCCCTAGGACATCGTCGCCCAGTAGTCCATACTCAGTCGCATCCTTTATAGCCTTCTGCATGCGAGCAATCGACATAAAGTACTCGCCGCGGACATACACGATACCGAGATGAGCTCCCGTAGCGTAGCCGGCAATGGTCATGGCCTCAACGATGCTGTGCGGATCTCCCTCGAGAATGAGACGGTCCTTGAACGTCCCGGGCTCACCCTCGTCAGCGTTGCACACGATGTACTTCTCGTCGCTCTGCTCCTTCGCGACCATTCCCCACTTCAACCCTGTCGGAAATCCTGCGCCTCCCCGCCCCTGGAGCTTGCTGTCGGTCAGGACCTGGATAACCTCGCCGGGCTGCATGGCAAGAGCCTTGGCCAGCGCTCCGTACCCATCACGAGCAATATACTCGTCGATGCTTTGTGGATCGATGAGTCCTGCGTTCCTCAGGACGATCTTCTGCTGGCTCTTCCCTGTCTCCTTCTCCACAAGACGCCTGTTTGAAAGGTTCCTGTCGATCACGAGGCGTGACACGACACGCCCTTTCAGGAGATGCTCCGTGACAATCTCTTGCACGTCCACCGGTTTCACGCCACCGTAATAGACATCATCCGGGAACACGGCCAGAACGACGCCCTGGTCATAGATGCCAAGAGCTCCGGTCTCGACCACCGAGACCTGGCTGGCAAGGTTGTACGCGCCAATCATCTCCTCGAGAACGTGCTTGACCTCAAGCGCTCCCTGCAGAACGGAATTTGAATCCACCGGGACAATGATCTGTGTCGAGAACATCTTCATGTGGCACCTCCCGCGCGCTTCGCGGCAAGAATTCTCGGCAGGTCATCAGGCGTAAGGTTTCCATACGCGTCGTCATCGATCATGAGCGCCGGAGAAACACCACAGATGCCGAGACAGCTGGAAGCCTCCAGTGAAAACATGCCGTCCGAAGTTGTCTCGCCCAATTCCACGCCCAGCAATCGCTTGAGCTCTGTCACGATGGCTGGAGCACCGGTAACATGACACGGTCCACTTGTACAGATGCGTATCACATGTCTGCCCCGTGGCTTGGTAGACAACATCGTATAGAACGTCACGAAGCCGTTGAGCTGCGAGGCAGGCGCGCCCACCAGGCGCGCTACCTCACCAAGCACTTCTCCAGGAAGTGAGTTCCCGTAGTGATGCTCCAGCTCAAACATGATGTCCATATACGACACGCGGCCGCGGTGTTCGGCTCGATCCCTCTCGACCACGTCCTGCAAGAACGCTCTGTCCTCCTCGGACAGCGTTCCCGCCTTTCCTGCTGATTGCACGATCTTGTCCGACCCCATGCTTTCCTCCCTGATCGTCTTTTTCCAAAGCACTCGCGCCAGCAAGAGAGACTGGTCCTACTTCGCCTCCAGCGTCTCCGGGGCCTTCTTCAGGTAGACAAACCAATAGACGATGCCGACGAAGAATGCGCCGCCGATGATGTTGCCAATGGTCACAGGAATCAGGTTCTTCGTCCAGAGAGTCGCCCAGTTCAGTCCTGCATAGTCTGCGAGGGTCTTGCCTGTTGCCTCGACAACCTTGGGAACGGACTTGAGCAGGATGCCGTAAGGAATGAAGAACATGTTTGCGACAGAGTGTTCAAAACCCGAGGCAACAAATGCCATGACCGGGAAGAAGACGGCGAACAGCTTTCCAATGACGTCTTTTGAGGATGTTGCCATCCATACCGCCAGGCACACAAGCCAGTTGCAGAGAACGCCTCTGACAAGTCCCTGAACGAACGTAAGACCGACCTTGCTTCCCGCGATCTTGAGTGCTGCGGCTCCGACAAGGTTGCCATTCATGCTCCAGAGACCAGACCAGTACAGAAGAAGAGCAATCATGACAGAGCCAATCAGGTTGCCAAGGTAGACTGCAATCCATGTCTTCAGAAGTTCTCCCCACCGGACTTTCTTCTCCAGCGCCGAAATGACAATCAGGTTGTCACCTGTGAAAAGCTCGGCCCCTGCAACCACCACGAGCATGAGTCCCACGCTGAACACGGCTCCAGCAATGAACTTGGTGAAGCCAAACCCAAGGGTCGCATCGGAACCAACGATAATTGACAACTGTGCACCGAACGCAATGAAGGCTCCCGCAAGGATCGCGAGGACGAAGAACTTCTTCATCGGCGTCCTGCATTTGCCCTGACAGACATCTCCCAGCTTCTCGGCAATTTGAGGCGGTGTGAACATCGGCAGATCCATTTGTTCCTCCCAGTTCAGATTTTGTCAATCCTGCATGCTGCAACTTTGAACTCCGGTATCTTGGCTACCGGATCAAGAGCTGCATTTGTCAAGAGATTTGCACTTGCCTCACGGAAATGGAAACTGATGAAGACAACTCCCTGCATCGGCTTTTCAGAGATTCTTGCTTCAACGTCGATGCTGCCCCGTCTGGTCGAGACCCTCACTGTTTCGCCATGTTCGACATGAAGCTTCTCGGCGTCTTCCCTGCTGATCTCCACGTAGTTTCTTGGAACGAACGTGTCCAGCACTTTGACTTTCCTTGACTCCTGTCCCGAATGGTAGTGATAGAGGATTCGGCCCGTGGTGAGCAGAATGGGATAGTCGGCATCTGGAAGTTCCCTTGGTTCGATGTATTCGACCGGGCTCACAAGGGCCTTTCCACTCGGCCTCTTGAAGGCTCCGCCATAGTGAAGGATCTTCGTTCCCGCATGATCGTCATTGGGGCAGGGCCACTGCAGCCCCGCCTTCTCAAGCCGCCAATGGTGAATACCTCCATACGCTGGAACAAGGCTTGCGACCTCGTCCATGATAGCCGCAGCATTCCTGTACGTCATGGAGTAGCCCATCTTTGCTGCAACAAGTGAGACAATTTCCCAGTCGAGCTTCGCATCGCCTGGCATCTCCCGAGCAGGTCTGAGCAGCTGGACTCTCCGTTCGGTGTTGGTGAATGTCCCTTCCTTCTCATAGGCAGCCGCGGATGGGAAGACGACGTCTGCAAGCTCTGCGGTCTCCGAGAGGAAGATCTCCTGAACGGCAAGGAAATCGAGCGCTTCCAGTCCCTTCCTGACATGAGTGATGTCGGGTTCTGTCATGAGAGGGTTCTCTCCCATCGAGTAGATGGCCTTGAGATGCCCTGCAAGGGCTGCATCTCCGAATTCCGTCACGGGAAGCCCCGGCTTGTCCGACAGCTTGACGCCCCATGCTTTTTCAAACTTCTCTCTGGCAGCGGGATCAGCTACCTTTTGATAACCCGGGTAGACATCGGGAAGGGCTCCCATGTCACAGGCTCCCTGAACATTCGCCTGTCCCCTGAGCGGATTGATACCGTTGCCTTCTCTGCCAATGTGCCCCGTGACAAGAGCAAGGTTTGCGATGCTGAGAACGTTGTCCGTGCCGACCGAGTGCTGCGTGATGCCCATGGTGTAAAAAATCGTGGCATTGACGGCAGAAGCATACGCCACAGCAGCTTCCTTGATCAGCTCCTTGTCGACACGCGTCAGTTGGGATACCATGTCAAGGTCATACTTCGAAACGATCTTGACGAACTCCTCATATCCTTCTGTATGCGCCTCGATGAATTCCTTATTGACAAGCCCCCTGTCCACCATAATCTTCATCATGCCGTTCAGGAGTGCAACGTCGGTCCCCGGGAAGTGCTGAATGTAGATGTCAGACACCTTTGCAAGGTCCGTCCTTCGCGGGTCGCACACAATGAGCTTCGCGCCACGCTTCTTCTTGTTCTCTTTCACAAACTGGGCAATCACCGGATGTGTCTCCGTCATGTTCGAGCCGATCACGAACATCACGTCGATATTCTTGATGTCATCGACCGGGTTCGTTGCAGCAGCAGCGCCAAGCGCCTTGCCCAGCCCCGCGATAGTGGAGGCATGGCATAGTCTCGCACAGTTGTCCACGTTGTTCGTGCCAATGGCTGCGCGGGCAAATTTCTCCACTGCGAAGTTGTCCTCATTTGTGCATCTGGAGGAACCAAGCACGCCGATAGCATCAGGTCCATACTTGTCCTTGATCTCCTGCAGCTTCGTTGCGGTGTATGCAATAGCCTCTTCCCACGTGGCCTCCCTGAACTTCCCGTTCTCCTTGATGAGGGGCTTCGTGAGTCTCTCGTTGCTGTTCACATACTCGTAGCCATAGCGTCCCTTGACGCACAGTCTGCCCTTGTTGGGCAAGGCGTCGTCAATTCCTCGCGCCATCACAAGATCGTTCTTCTTGTCTTTGTACACGGTCATGTTACAGCCTACTCCGCAATAGCTACATATTGTCTCGGTCTTTTCAAGGTTGAAGATCTTTCCCTTGCCGACGCGAGGCTTCTCAACCAGCGCTCCAACAGGGCAAGCCTGCACACATGCGCCACAGAACTGGCAGTCGGTCCCCTCCAGAGGAACGTTGAATGGGGTCGCCACAACAGACCCGGAACCTCTCATGGCCACACCAATCGCTTCGACCAGCGCCTGGTTCTCGCATGCGTCCACGCAACGTCTGCAGAGAATGCACTTCTGTGGGTCGAACTGGATGAATGGATTTGTGTCCCACGCAGTTTCCTTGGAGCTTTCAAATGCCTCTTTCTCAACAAGGAACTCGCTCTTCTTGATGCCGAACTGGTAGGCCAGTTCCTGCAGTTCGCAATCTCCGTCCGCATCGCACGTCATGCAGTCCAGTGGGTGATGCGCAAGTGCAAGTTCGAGGTTCGTCTGCCGTGCATCGTGAATGACAGATGAATCTGTCGTAATCTCCATGCCATCAGTGACCTTGGTTACGCAGGCCCTCTGAAGGGTTCTGGCTTTCTTGACCTCGACGACGCACATTCCGCAAGCGCCTTCCTCGGCAATGCCTTCGAGGTAACAGAGAGTGGGGACATCATATCCGGTACTCTTGCAAGCATCCAGGATCGTCATTCCCATAGGAAACTGATAGTCCTTCCCGTCGATCTTAACATTGATCAATTTCTCACTCATCATGAATTCCCCCCGGGTGAATTACTCTTTGAGAATGGCACCGAAACGGCAAACTTCATAGCACGAGCCACACTTGATGCACTTGTCCTGATCGATAATATGGACTTTCTTGACCTCGCCGGCAATAGCCTGGACAGGGCATTGGCGGGCGCACGCAGTACAGCCAACGCACTTGTCCGGATTGATGCTGTAGGTAAGAAGATGCTTGCAGACATGTGTCGGACACTTCTTGTCTTCAATGTGTGCACGGTACTCATCCTCAAAGAAGCGAATGGTCGACAGGACCGGATTGGGTGCTGTCTGCCCCAGCCCACAGAGTGAAGTAAGCTGGAGGACCTTCCCCAGACTCTTCAGTCTCTCGATGTCGCTGGCCTGGCCTTTGCCATCCGTGATGCGCTGCATGATCCGGTACATCTGTCGCGTCCCTTCGCGACAAGGAGTGCACTTGCCGCAGGATTCGTCAACAGTGAACTCCAGATAGAACTTGGCCACGTCGACCATGCAATTGTCCTCGTCAAGAACGATGAGACCGCCGGAACCCATGATGGTCCCAATCTCCTTGACCGAATCGAAATCGATGGGCATATCAAGGTAGTCGGCGGTAATGATGCCTCCAGAAGGACCTCCCGTCTGGGCGCCCTTGAACTTCTTGCCGTCAGGAATACCACCACCGATGTCGAAGATCAGCTCACGAAGCGTCGTACCCATCGGAACCTCGACGAGTCCGGTGTTCTGGACCTTGCCAGCCAGGGCGAACACTTTGGTGCCGGGACTCTTGGTTGTTCCAACGCTGCGAAACCAGTCTGCGCCATTGATAATGATGGGGGCGATGTTCGCATACGTCTCCACGTTGTTTATGAGCGTCGGCTTGCCCCACAGCCCTGCCTGGGCCGGGAATGGAGGCTTCAGACTTGGCATCCCCCGCTTCCCTTCGATGGAACGGAGGAGTGCAGTCTCCTCGCCGCAGACAAATGCCCCGGCGCCGATGCGAATCTCGATATCGAAGTCGAACCCGCTGCCGAGAATATTCTGTCCGAGGAACCCGTACTCACGAGCCTTCTTGAGGGCGTAGTCAAAGCGGTCTATGGCAAGCGGATACTCCGCACGGACGTACATATAGCCAGTTGCGGCGCCGATGGCATACCCCGCGATGACCATCGACTCGATGATCGAATGCGGGTCGCCTTCGAGCACGCTGCGGTCCATGAAAGCACCTGGATCCCCTTCATCACCATTGCAGACGACGTACTTCGGAGACCCCGTTGCTTCTTGTGCTGCCTTCCACTTGATCCCGGTCGGAAATCCCGCTCCGCCGCGCCCACGCAACCCGGAATCCTGCACGATCTTGATGATTTCGTCCTGGCTCATCTCCAACGCCTTGCCAAGACCGAAATAGCCATCACGGGCAATGAATTCTTCGATCGAGAGTGGATCTATCACGCCGCAGTTGCGCAGTACGCGCTTCACCTGTCGCGTGTAGAAGGGTATTTCCTCGCTTGTCTGAGCTTTCTTTTCGCTCGTTGGTCCGTGATACAGCAACTCAGGCACAGTGCGCCCCTTGACGAGATGCTCACTGACGATGAGGCCTGCATTCCCCACATTGACCTTCTGGTAGAACGTCCCTTCCGGGTAGACAACAACGATCGGACCCAGGTCGCATGCTCCCATACAGCCCGTTTCGATGATCTGGATCTCATCCTGGATGCCGTTCTTCACCAGCTCTTCGACAAGCACGTCCTTGACGCTCTTTTCACCACTTGTAATGCAGGCGCCACCCGCACAGATCAACAGCTGATTTCGTATCATTGCGTTTTCCCGTCTCCTTTTCCGGCTAGATGTTCCCCCGTTTGATGACCAATTCCGCGACGACCTGACCGCCTTGGATGTGCTCGCGGACGATTCGGCGGGCATTCGCCTCGTCGACGTCTCCATAGATGACACTGGGCTGGTCTTTCATGGATACTT
>JAPLGI010000210.1 GCA_026390245.1 Caldisericota bacterium | reverse complement strand
TCCAGGAGAGCAGGGAATTCAAGGGAGACCAGGCACCGGGTGGAGCATCAGCATAGATGAAGACACGATCGAGAGGAGCGGCCTGAGATGCATACGGGCAAATTCGTAACGACGATCAACTGCATGGATGGGAGAGTCCAGGAACCCGTCATTGCGTGGATGAAGAATGAGTACGCGGCGTAATTTGTGGACCTCATCACCGAGGCCGACCCGAACAGGGTCCTCTCGGCAGGCGCTGACCGGCGTGCGATTGACTCGATCCGGAGCAGGATCGACGTCTCGGTCAGCAAGCACGGCTCGAACGTCATTGCCGTCGTCGGGCACTACGACTGCGCCGGCAACCCCGGCGGCGAGGACGTTCAGGCGAACGACACCCTTGCCGCAACATAGAACCCGTGGGGTCAAGCGTTACCATTGGCTGAGTGGTAACATTTCGGCACAGCCGCCATGGCAACCTCGCCAGTCAGCCTTCACCAAGCGGGCGAACTTGCCGTTTGCTGCCTTCTTTACCAGTTGACCCCAAAGGCTAGCCGATAATCAGGTCCTCGAGAGACCGCTTCGGCACGTGGTGGGTTCCGTCAGTGTCTCTCCAGTACTTGATGTCGCCGTCCGGGCCGAGTGGGTCGATGACCACCTTCTCCTTGGGCTTGCCAATTGCCAGAACAAAGACAATTTCGTACTGATCCGGGATCTGGGAACAGATGCCGGCGTCCCAGTTGAAGTTGGCAGACACTTCCTTGTCTGCAAGCATGATGATGTAGGCTGACGGGCGCTCTCCCTCCGGTGGTCCGTCCCAGTCCTTGAGGTACGCAGCCCACGCGAGGTTCGGGAAGATGAGGGCGTTCCTCTCCCTGGTGCAGGACAGCATGTACCGCAAAGGCTGCTTGTTGGCGGCAGAAGCTGAAAGTCTGGCAAGACCGACAAGGTCCCTCAGCGTCTGGCAATCTACGGGGACATCCTCATAGAACCTTCGGTAGCTTCTGTTCTTCAGAACAAGATCCTTCATCATGGGAGTCTCCCATTTAGTTTGCAGTCACTGGGTCAGCCAGTGATCAGTTCAACACCTGACATTGACGGTCATGCATCGTAAGGGGCAGGGAATGGATTCCCGCCTTCGCCAGAAGCACCTCCCCTATTGGACTGATCATACGCATTTTGCCATCTTCAGCTTCCATCTTCAATTGACTACAATTTGTAGCCAGTTGCCCTCCTTCAGATCTTAGTTCTGGCCCGATCGCAGTTTCCCTATCCACAGTGTGCCTCCAACAGACACTCCATGTTGCCATCCTCTTTGTCATTACCTAGTGGGGCATGGCCATCAGCGGTACGTTCGCAGGCTCGGCGGGGTTCGGTCAAGCGGGTGGAGTCGGTCCCTCCGCCTGTCGCGGCAGGTACAGGCCGACCGTCGTGCCGGCGCCCGGTTCAGACTGGACAGCTACCCAGCCTCTGGCCTGGTTGATGGCGCCGAAGACCGTGGGAAGTCCCAGGCCCCGTCCAAACTGTCTGGTTGTGGCAAACGGCTCAAAGAGCCGTGGCATCATGGCCGGATCGATGCCTGGTCCGGTGTCGGCAACCGAGATGATGACGAATTCGCCCGTCCGGGCAAAGGGGTGGGTGGCGACGTACGCCTCATCCACCGTGACGTTCTCGGTGCGAACGGTGATCGCCCCTTCGTTCTTAATGGCTTCGCGCGCATTGTTGATTAGCTCCAGCAGGACCTGCGTTATCTGGGAGGAGTCCGCCAGGACTTCCCAGGCATCCGGGCTGAGTTCGCGCACGACCTCGACTGAACTGGGAACGGACGAGCAGACCAGATCCAAAGCCGACTCGACTGCGACGCTGGCATGCTGGACGGTCGGAAGGAGCACGAGGTTGCGCCCAAATGCCAGCAGCTGCCGGGCGAGGCCAGCAGCCTTGACAGCGGCCGTCCGTGCCGTATCCAAACTGGATGCGACAGGACTGGTCGGCGGGGTGTCCATGCGCGCGATGTCGATATATCCCAGGATGCCGGTGAGTAGGTTGTTGAAGTTGTGGGCGACGCCGCCTGCCAGCTGCCCTACGGCTTCCAGCTTCTTTGACTGGAGCAGACTTGCCTGCATGGCCTCCTTCTCTGCCTCCACCCGCTTGCGTTCTGTGATGTCCTGTGTCGTTCCGTGAAGACCCGTTACCCTGCCAATACTGTCCAATATCGTCTTTCCGGTCAGCGAAACGAACCGTTCGCTCCCGTCCGGACGCTTGATGCGGTAGTCGACGACAAACTCCTGCTGTTTGCCCGCCATGGCCAACCCCATGACCTCGAAGACGCGTTTCCGGTCCTCGGGATGGATGAGCCCGAGGTAGGTCTCGTGCGGAATGGAGCTTCGCGGCTTCACTCCGTGGATGACGTACATCTCGTCCGACCAGACAAACGTGCGTGTCGTGGTATCCATGCTCCAGTCGCCAATGTGCGCGATGACCTGGGCTTCGAGAAGCGCTTCGTGGCTGGCTGCCAGCGCCTCCTCAGCCTGCTTGCGATCCGTGATGTCAATGCATGTACCTATCCATTCCTTGATCGATCCATCTGCATCCAGAAGAGGCATGCTTCGTACCATGAAATTCCGATACACACCGTCAGCGCGTCGGATGCGGTATTCGTTTGAGTAGTATCCGTCTCGATTTTGGACTGAGCTGCTCCACGCTTGTCTGACCGATTCGCGGTCGTCAGGATGTACGGAATCCAACCACTTCCATCCCTTCACTCCTTCAACACTCAGGCCGCTGTATTGCCTCCACATGGGCATATCTTCCACTGCACCATCGGGAGGTGTGGACCAGCCTATCTGTCCGGTAACTTCCAAAGATAGCCGATAGCGTTCTTCGCTTAGCCTTAAGCTCTCCTCTGCCTTCTTGCGCTCGGTGACGTCGAGACAGTGACCGGTGTAGCCGATGAATTGGCCTTTGGTGTTGTAGCGGGGAGAGCCGTCGTCAAGGATCCATCGGTACTCGCCGTCATGCCGGCGCAGCCGATACTCCATGCTGAAGCTGTCCCGTCGGTCGAAGGCTCCAATGTAGATATCCAGACAGCGCTGCAGGTCGTCCGGATGGACACCTTCCGCCCAGCCGTTTCCGAGTTCCTGTTCAAGTGACCGCCCTGTGAACTCAAGCCAGACGCGGTTGAAGTAGTTGCAGAGCTTGTCCGTTCCAGCTGTCCAGACCAATGCCCGGCCAGAGTCCGCCAGGTTCTTGTAGTTCTGTTCGTCTTCGCGTAGCTCCTCCTCCGTCCGCTCGCGCCGGGCGATGTCTTCCTGAAGGGCTCCGGACAGCCGGCGGTTGACCATCAGGAACAGCGACAAGGTCAGGGAGATGAACAGCATCTGGTAGGACAGCAGGATCAGAGCGTCGAACAGTCCTGAACGCAGGTAGTCGTTTCCTGTGGTTGCGA
The DNA here is from genome assembly GCA_026390245.1 of Caldisericota bacterium. Taxonomy (GTDB): domain Bacteria; phylum Caldisericota; class Caldisericia; order Cryosericales; family Cryosericaceae; genus Cryosericum. The sequence continues at coordinate 605 of JAPLGI010000210.1, read as the reverse complement.
CCACGCTTTCGACGATGCGGACGCCGCTGATCAGCGCATAGACGCTGAACACTGTTCCGGCGAACGTTGTGGCAGGCCGGAGACGGGGCTCCACCCGTCGCAGCAGCAGCCAGGCGCACTGCACGCAGATGAACAGAAGGGCCGCGGACAGGTTGATGTTGCGCACCGCCAGGATGGGACGCACGGTGGCGAAGTACGTGTGGATCGCTGTGAACACGGCAAGCATGACCCAGTTGTGGACCTGCGGTCCGCGTCTGTCCAGGTAGCGCTCCAGGCCGATGAACAGGAGCATGGTCCCTGCGATGCCCAGCATGTTGCCCCCGACCATCGACAGGACGTCCGGCACAAACCCACGCAGGGCGATGAGGAGGATCGCCACGGTCTGGAGGGCGAAATCAGCTGTCCACAGCCAGAGCTCAGGGGATTGCCTGCGATGCTGGAGCCACAGCGAGCTGATGACCAGCGTGCAGATGATGTCGCTGGCGACGAAGCCGATCAGGATGGTGCGGATGTCCAGCAGATTCAACCGGGTCCTCGTTCAGTGGTATGAACCAGTTGGTTGATCTCATCCAGCAGCTCATGCATCTCGTACGGCTTTGCCAGGA
>JAPLGI010000182.1 GCA_026390245.1 Caldisericota bacterium | reverse complement strand
TTCCGGGCGATCTTGCTCGCATGGACGAGGTATCCGCCCACCCGTGGCGCGCCCTCGATGACCGCGACGACTTCGATGCCGGCCTGCATCAGCTGGTAGCTGACAATAAGACCGACATTGCCGGCGCCGACCATCAGAACCTTGTTGCCGGGTTTGATGCCGTAGACATTCATCAGCGTCTGCGCAGCCCCTGCCCCGAAGACGCCTGGCATGTCGTTGTTCTTGAACATCAGCATCTTCTCGGCTGCGCCGGTTGCAACGATGACCTTGCGGGGGTGAAACAGGACCGCATGGTCCTGATCGGCCGCACAGACAGCACCCTGAAACCAGCCAAACGCGGTGAAGCCGCTGTACACAGTGATGCTGGGTGTCGCCGCGACCTCATCAATCAGTTTCTTCGCGATGGTAATGCCGCGCGTTCCGGCGTTTTCTTTCGCCGAGCCGAAGAACTTGTGCGTCTGCTTGACCAGCTGACCGCCCAGCTGAGGGTTCTGGTCCAGCAGAACGACATCCGCACCGGCCTTGGCTGCCCAGACGGATGCTTCCAGTCCCGCCGGCCCGCCGCCGACAACCAGGACCTCTGCGCTCTTCTCCCTGACCCCCTTCATGGCTGCCTGCACGTCAGGGAACTTGCCGTCACCGTGCTGCGTTTCGACGTCCATCCCGTCCCGTACCTGCAGGACACATGTTCGCGTGTTGGGGATGCCGTCGACCCGCATCATGCACGACGAGCACTTGCCGATCGCGCAGAACATGCCTCTCGGACGGTAGAAGCGGGCGGAGGTGCTGTATTGTTTCACACCGGCCGCATACAGGGCCATCGCTACTGTTTCTCGTGGGTAGGCGGTGATCTGTCTGCCGTCGTATGTGACGCGCACCGGGGTTCCCCGGTCCCACGCAAGGATCGGATGCGTGGCAATGCGATTGTCATCCACTTTTTTCACCTCTCCGCTGCGGATTGCTTTCCTACGCTTGCAGTATAGAAGCACACCCTTTTTTTTCCACAACTCCGTGAAATAAACGACAAGCTGTTGACGTGCAACCGTGCTTCGAGACGCATGGGACGGGGGCTTGACGGGCACTGGTCCTGTCAAGACTCCTCGTCAACAGCGCAACTGATGTTGCATTTTTTCCTACATCTATCAACATGGTGGCGGAACATAGTCCCGGGAGGCGCCACAGAAAAGAGACGAACTCCGACAAAAGGGTACAGCACAATGGGCTCTACCGAAAAGGCTCGTGCATAGTATCGATGTCACTACATCCGCGCGAGAAACAGGAGGTAAGGGAATGAGAAAGACCGTATCAGTACTACTGGTTTGCATGCTTGCCGCAGTGCTCTTCCTTTCCGGTTGTGCCAAGAAGACTGGTGATACCGGACCGATCCAGATCGCTCTGCAAGCTCCCATCACTGGTGATTACGCGTACGAAGGTCAAATGGCAAAGCAGTCGGTCGAAGTCGCCGCAGAGCTCATAAACAAAGCCGGTGGCGTCCTGGAACGTCAGATCGCAGTAACCGTCGTGGATGATGGCTCCAATCCCAAGGACAGCGCCATCGCAGCGCAGAAGGCAGTCTCTCTGAAGGTCGTCGCCGTCATCGGCAGCTACGGTTCGTCGGTCACAGAGCCGGCCGAAGACATTTACGAGAAGAACAAGATGGTCTCGGTGGGCTACGGCTGCACCGCGCTCCGCCTGACCGTGGACAAGAAGCCTGCCTACTTCTTCAGGACCTGCGGGCGCGACGATGCCCAAGGCCTGTTCTTTGCCAAGTACGCTGTCGAGACAATGGGCGCAAAGCGCATCGCCATCATGCACGACAACAGCACCTTCGCCAAGGGTGTCGCCGAGGAAGCCAAGAAAGCCCTCCAGCCGTATGTTGACGCAGGGAAATGCGAGATCATATACTACGACGCCGTGACGCCAGGCGAGAAGGACTTTTCCGCTGCCGTCACCAAGCTGCGCAACACCCAGCCCGACGTCTGGTACTACACAGGCTACTACACCGAAGCTGGTCTGCTTGTCCGCCAGGCACGTGATGCCGGCCTGACTTGCCCGTTTATCGGCGGAAACGCCGCCATCAACGATGACTTCATCAAGATCGCCGGAATCGACGTCGCAAAGGGATGCCTCATGACGCAGGAACCGCTGGTTACCGACGTCACGACCGCCATTTCCGAGCAGTTCCGCACGCTGTACAAGGAGAAGTTCGGCGACGTTCCCTCCAGCCCGTGGCCGGTCTACGCTGCTGACGCCCTCTACGCCATCGTCGGTGCCATCAAGAACGCGAACTCCATTGAATCAGACGCCATCGCCACCGCCATGCACACCAACATGACCGGCGTGGAAGGTGTCACTGGTGCCATCAAGTTCACCGCAATTGGCGACCGAGAGGATGTTCCTTACAAGATGTACGAGGTTACCGCCGACGGCAAATACATCGTCCATCAGCAGTAGTCTCAAACCCTGATTGAAGCGAGGTCACCGTGGCAACGTTCTTTGAACAGTTGATAAATGGCCTGACCATTGGTTCGTTCTACGCACTGGTGGCGCTGGGCTATTCGATGGTGTTCGGTGTCATGAAACTCATCAACTTTGCACACGGTGACCTCTTCGCCCTGGGTTCGTATCTGGGCTACACCCTGCTGGTTGCCAGCTCATCCTGGGTGACAGTCCACTTCGGGCTCTGGGGAGGGATGGCCATAGCGATGCTGTTTGCCTTTACCGGCATCGGCTTCGCAGGCGTCCTGATGGAACGCGTCGCGTATCGTCCAGTCTATCCAGCAGGCCGCCTCTCGCTCGTCGTTTCTGCGCTGGGAATGTCCATCTTTCTCCAGAACGGGATTATGGCCATCTGGGGCTCCCGTCCCCAGGCCTATCCCGCCGCGGTCGTCCCCTCGACACGCTTCTCCCTCCTGGGACTGCCGGTGACCAGCCTGCAAGTCGTCATCCTGCTAGTCTCATTTGCGCTCATGCTGGCCATCTGGTTCATTGTCGAGAAAACGACGTTTGGCGCAGCCATACGGGCCACCGCCCTCGACCGCAGCACCGCCACACTGATGGGCATCGACGTCCGCGTCGTCATCTTCTTCATCTTCGCCCTGGGCCCTGCTCTTGGCGGCATCGCAGGCGTCATGAACGGTATGTACTACCGGGCTATCAGTTTCAACATGGGATGGACCTATGGTCTCAAGGCCTTTACCGCGACTATCCTTGGCGGCATCGGCAATATCCCGGGCGCCATGATTGGCGGGCTTTTGCTGGGACTCATGGAGTCGCTGTTTGCCGGCTATGTGAGTGGCGCCTGGAAAGACGTCTTCGTATTCTTCATTCTCATCGTTGTCCTCATCTGGCGGCCGACCGGGCTGCTGGGCGAGAAGACGGCAGAAAAGGTCTGAGGCCACTACCATGGGAGTCACGGAGAACATCCTCAAGCGCATAGGACTGGGCAAGCCCTCCGGGGGCCGGCCTGTCACGTTCTGGTCCAGGAACCGCGGGTGGCTCCTGCTGGCCATCACCGGAGCCGTATTCGCCGCATATCCGTTCCTGCCCTTCATCTCCGACTACTGGATTGACATCGCCTTCTTCGTGGGCGTCTATGCTCTGCTTGGCCTCAGTCTCAACATCGTCCTTGGCGAAGTCGGGTTGTTCGATCTGGGGCACACCGCGTTCTATGCCATCGGCGCGTACGTCACAGCCATCCTGAACACGACCCTGCATGTCCCCATCATCGTGCTGCTGCCACTGAGCGCACTCGTCGCCGGAGGCTTCGCCTATCTGGTGACATCGCCGGTGATCCATCTGAAAGGTGACTACCTGTGCATCGTGACCATCGGCATCGGTGAGATCGTGCGTCTGACGATGATCAACAACCCCTTCAACCTGACTGGGGGACCCAACGGCATCAACGGCATTGGGGGGCCCAATCTTCTTGGGCTGGCCATCAACTCATCGACACAGTTCTATTTCTATACCTGGATCATCATCGGGGTCATCGTCTTCGGCCTGATACGCCTGCAGCACTCTCGCATCGGCAGAGCCTGGAACTACATCCGGGAGGATGCGACTGCGGCTGAGGCAAGTGGTGTGGACGTGCGTTCCTACAAGCTGCTGGCGTTTGTCCTGGGAGCTGCGCTTGCGGGCATTGCAGGCAATCTCTACGCGTCCAAGCAGATGTCGATTTCACCTGGCAGCTTCACGTTCATCGAATCTTCCCTGCTCTTCTGCATCGTCCTCCTGGGTGGCCTGGGCTCCATTCCTGGCAGTATCCTGGGTGCAGCGGTGGTCGTGGTTTTCCCAGAGGTCTTCCGTCAGTTCGCCAGCTACCGTCTTCTGTTCTTTGGACTGGCGCTCATGCTGATGATGATCTTCCGCCCCGGTGGCATGTGGCCGCGCAAAAGGGAGGGCACCGGGCTGGCTGGGCTGGGCATCCGGGGTCTCCCCAAGAGTGACGACGATCTCATCCTTCTTGGCAAGCCGGATCCTGCCATCCTCAAGCCAGCCACCTCAGCTGTCGTCAGAGGGGTGAGACTCCCGCCCGTAACGGTACCGATGGACGAGGGAATGTTGCTGCAGACACACGGTGCTACCCTGAAGTTCGGCGGACTGACTGCAGTGAACAGCTTCGACCTGAACGTGCGGACCAGCAAGATCACGTCGCTCATTGGGCCCAACGGAGCTGGCAAGACGACACTGTTCAACATGATCACGGGCATCTACAAGCCGACATCGGGACAGATCCACTTCCTTGGACGCGACATTACGAGTCTGAAGCCCCACACCATTATCAGCTACGGCATTGCCCGCACCTTCCAGAACATACGGCTGTTCCCGTCGTTGACGTGTATCGAGAACATCATGTCCGGCCCTCACTGTCATGCGCGGTCTGGAACGTGGGCCGCCGTCATGCATACGGTCGCCGAAGTCCGTGAGGAACGGGACATCGTCGCGACGGCTGCCTACCGCCTCGACCAGGTGGGCCTGTGGGACTACCGCAACGAATTGGCCAAGAACCTGCCCTACGGCAAGCAGCGCTATCTGGAGATCGCCCGCGCACTCGCGACTGCTCCTCACCTTCTGATTCTGGATGAACCCTCCTCCGGACTCAACGACAAGGAGAGCGAGGACTTGATGGTCCTGCTGCAGTCACTGGTCACGGAGGGATTCACGCTGCTGCTCATCGAGCACGACATGCAAGTTGTCATGGGCATTTCTAACTGGGTCGCCGTCATGGACATGGGACAGAAGATCGCCGAAGGCCTGCCAAAGGACGTCTACAACAACCAGCGCGTCATCGAAGCCTATTTGGGCAAGGAGGAAGACTGACATGGCGACAGTCCTGGCCATCAAGAACTTGGTCGTCAATTATGGAGCCGTGGAAGCCCTCAAGGGAATCGACGTTGAACTCGGCGAGCACGACATCGTCGCCGTGCTCGGAGCAAACGGGGCAGGCAAGACGACGCTGCTCAAGTCCATCTCCCGCATCCAGGCCATCAAGGGGGGGACCATCGAATACAAGGGAAAAGACCTTGTCACGGCGCCCGCCTTTCGCCTCGCGGGACTGGGCATCTCCCACGTGCCGGAGGGCCGGCATGTCTTTGCCACCCTGACAACAGAGGAGAACCTGAATCTCGGTGCATACGGCGTGCGCAGCATGCCGGCCGGCAAGGTGATGGAGAAGACCAAGGAATGGATCTTCAGCCTCTTCCCCATCCTCAAGGAACGGCGCAAACAGCTTGCAGGGACGCTCTCGGGTGGTGAACAGCAGATGCTCGCCATCGGGCGCGGACTCATCTCCAAACCCCAGGTACTGCTTCTCGACGAACCATCACTCGGACTGGCCCCCATTATTGTCCAGGAGATCTTCCGGGTCATCCGTCAGATCCACGAGGAAGAGGGCGTTTCCATCCTCCTGGTCGAACAGAACGCCCGCAAGGCTCTGGCTGTTGCGCGCTACGGCTACATCCTCGAGCTCGGCAGGATCGCCATCGAGGGCCTCGCCTGTGACCTCAAGAACGATGAGCGCGTCCGCTCGGCCTACCTTGGGGGTTCCAAAGTCAGCTGCTGATCTGAACCAGCGTTCCTCCTCCCCGGGGCCCGGTTTGTGCCGGGCCCTCTTGCTCTTCACAGCAGGCGCCAATGCGCCATGACATGCCACCTTGAACAACGTGCTGATTGACCTACCATGTGAGTGGATTCACAACCAACCTGGAGGTAGAAGGTGAAGACCGTCGAGGAAATGCGACAGGCACATAAGATTCTGGCGACGTACAAGTTCGCGCCGGGAGGTGTGCACGCAGGATACACCGATCGGCGCCTCTACGTCAACCTGACCACATGTGCGATCGAGGAACGCGCCATTGAGCCCATGGTCAAGGAGAAGTTCACGGGCGGGCGTGGATATGGCATGTACTACCTCTGGCAGGCGGTCACGCCCACGACGCATTGGAATGACCCCGAGAACGAGCTTGTCCTGACGGCGGGGCCACTCACGGGGCTGACGCAGTATCCCGGCTCTGGCAAGACACACTCGGTGACCATCTCCCCAGAGACCGGTGTTCCTGTCGACAACAATGGCGGCGGCTTCTTTGCCCCCTTCATGAAGTTCTCCGGTTTCGACTGTGTCGAAATCCAGGGCAAGGCCACCGAGAACGTCATCCTTGTCATTGATGGCAACGAGGGTGTGGTCACCATCGAGACGGCGCCCGAGGAACCCACCAACAGCTACGATCTGCCCGAAGTCCTGCACTCCATGTACGCCGACAGTGATGACGACCGCAAGAATATCAGCGTGGCCACCTCTGGTGACGGCGCCGACCACTCGCTGCTGGGACTGATCAACCTCAGCTACTGGGACGCGAAGCGCAAGCACACTCGCATCAAGCAGCTCGCGCGAGGCGGACCCGGCACGGTGTTCCGCGACAAGGGCCTCAGGGCCGTCGTGATCCATTTCAGCGGGACGACGCCGACACTCAATTGCCCTGTGGACATGGACCCCATCAAGCTCGCCGGTGGGCGCATGAACAAGGAGATCCTTACTCTCGACCATACGCACAATCGCATGCGTGAGATCGGTACTGGCAATGCCGTAGAGATCCTCGACAAGTGCGACGTCCTGCCTGTCATGAACTACAAGTTTGGGTCTGACCCTCGAACAGAGAAGATCAGGAGCGACGTCTGGCTGGGGATGATCACGCAGGGCATGCCGGACGGATGCTGGCTTGGCTGCTCCATGTCGTGTGCCCATGGCGTCGACAACTTCGAACTGCTGACGGGTCCACTGAAGGGGCAGAAGGTCCTGGTCGACGGTCCAGAGTATGAGACAATTGGCGGCCTGGGCTCGAACACCGGCAGTTTCGACCCCCACTTCGTCCTCGAGGCCAACTTCTACTGCGACTACTATGGCATCGACCTTGTCGCCGTGGCGACACTGCTGGCCTTCCTGATGGAATGCTACGAAAACGGTATCCTCACGAAGGAAATCACCGGCGGTCTCGACCTCCATTTCGGCAGTGACATGGACGCACTGGAACTCATCCACCAGATGGGTCAGGGACGTGGCTTCGGCAAGATAGCAGGCCTCGGCATCCACCGCCTGAAGAAGCTGTTCATCGAGGAATACAACGCGGACGCTCAGTTCGTGAACGACATCGGCATGGAAGTCAAGGGAATGGAAGTCTCCGAGTACAACAGTAAGGACTCGCTGGCACAGCAAGGTGGGTATGCCATGGCATCCAAAGGGCCGCAGCATGACGAGGCCTGGCTCATCTTCATGGATCAGGTCAAAGGCCAGCTCCCCACGTTCGCCGACAAGGCTGAAGCCCTGTCGTTCTTCCCGCTGTTCCGTACCTGGTTCTCGCTCATGGGACTATGCAAGCTCCCCTGGAACGACTCGGAGCCCAGGGACAACCGTGACCGCTACACCGGCATCGAGGCCGCCAAGATCCCCGAACACGTCGAGAACTACATGCTGCTGTACAAGGGTGTGACTGGCAAGGACCTCGACCTCGACGGCCTGCTCGCCCAGAGCAAGCGGGTCTACGACTTCCAGCGCGTCTTCAACCTGCGCATGGGACAGGGAACCCGCGAGGGCGACTGGATGCCCTATCGTGGCATGGGGCCTGTCACCGAAGAGGAATACCTGTCCCGTCAGGAACGGTACGACAAGCAGCTGACTGAAGCTGCGAAAGTGGACATCACGGGCATGAGCCTGCAGCAGAAGATGGCAGCTCTGCGCGAGTACCGTGAGTCGCAGTATCGCCAGCTCGAGGACGCAGTGTACGCGCGCCGCGGCTGGGACGCCGACGGCGTGCCGACACTCGAAACAGTGAAGTCTGACGGTATCGACTTCCCTGAGATCGTCGACCTCATTGGGCAGCACGCGCACAAGGCATAGGTTTCGACCAGATCTGTCAAATCAGGAAGCCCGGCCTCGAAAGGCCGGGCTTCCTGGCTATTCGGGAGAAGTCCATCGTCTGTGGCTACAGAACCCAGTTGAAGAAGTATCCCACAATCAGAATGCCAAGACCAACGACTCCGATGAACGTTGCAAGCAGCCTTGGCTTGAGAACACGGCGCAGGATGATCATCTCTGGCATCGAGAGTCCGGTGACTGCCATCATGAAGGCAAGCGTCGTCCCCAGGGGCAAGCCCTTGGCCCACAATGCCTGAACGATAGGAATGACGCCCTCGGCGTTCGAATATAGCGGGATCCCGATCGCAACAGCCAGGAGAACGGCAAAAGGGTTGTCGCGGCCGGCATATCTGGCCAGAAAATTCTCAGGAGCGTACCCGTGGATGAACGCTCCGATGGCCACGCCGACTGCCACCCATGGGGCCACTTTGCGGAAGATCTCGCCAACGTACCTCCAACTGGCGACGATCCGGTCCTTGAAAGTCATAGGATCGTCGCCTGCTGCGGCACCCACCTTGATCTTGTAGACGTAATCCTCAACATACTTCTCCATGTGAAGCTGACCGATGATGACGCCCGCGACAATCGCGATGAGGAGCCCTACACCAACATAGAGCAGGGCTACCCTGGCTCCAAACAGCCCCCATAGCAGCACCATCGCGACCTCATTGATCATGGGGCTTGCCACCAGAAATGAGAAGGTCACGCCAAGCGGTACCCCGGACTCTACGAATCCGATGAACATCGGGATGGCAGAGCAGGTGCAGAAAGGCGTGATAATGCCCAGGGAGGCGGCAAGGATGTTGTCGACGAACTGATGCCGATGGGACAGCACCTTCTTGATCTTCTCGGCGGGAATCCAGGTTCGCAGCATTGCGACCGCAAATACGATAACGACGAGGAGCAGGTAGATCTTGGGGATATCATACGCGAAGAAGTGGACGGCTTCCGTTATGAGCCGCCCCTTCGGCAAACGCAGAAGCGTATACGTGAACCAGTCAGCGAATAGTGTCAGCACAACAACCTCCGTTGATATATCGGTCTTCAAAAAAGGGCGGTCGCCCGCCCTTCGGCTCCCTCGTCAGACGCTGGCGCCGACGATCGCCTTCTTCGCTTCCTCCGGCGACAGCACCCTGCCTGAAGACAGAACCTTCCCGTCGATGACGAGCGCCGGCATGGACATGACGCCATATGCCATGATCTGCTGCATATCAGTTACAGCCACAACCTCGGCGTCCTTGCCGAGCATCGTGAGCGCCTTGCGCACGCTGTCCTCAAGTCCGTGACAACGGGCACAACCAGATCCCAGTATTTCAATACGCATGATCCCTCCTAGTTCGACAACAACTTGTCCAGCGTCATCGTCAGTTCGTGTATCCGATCTTCGACTCGCGAGTAGTGCACGAATTGGCCTTCCTTGCGAGCAGTGACAAGTCCTGCCTCTCGCAAGACTCTCAGGTGGTGCGAAACAAGATTCTGAGCTATGCCCAGCGAACGCTCGATCTCGCAGACACACAATTCGCCACCACGCAGCAGCCTGAGGACCTTGATCCGCTGCGGCTCCAGCAGAACTGATACAAACTTCGCCTGCTCCTCGCATTCCGGGCTCCAGTCAGCCATTATGTCCTGTGACCCACAGGCAGGAACGCGCTCATTCATACCACAACTCCCGTTGATTCAATCTGCATTGATATGTTATCGAGACGTTCGGACTTGTCAATACCGTGAGAGGATCCCCGAGTCTCTCGCCTCCTGCTCCCTGAAACTTGAGGCAACCAGTTGCACTGTTCCAGAAAACGCTGACAATAGTGGCAGCTGCCAGCCATTTTGGCATGCTGTCCACATTCGTTGCCGCTGGATCCTGGACAACCGGTCTATCAGATCGTCTCTGACGCAATGCTTCGTGACCTGGAAGAAAGGAGGCGAAGGCAATGGAAGATGCACGCCGTCGGTTCAGATTCATCTGGATTCCCAGGGCTCTCATGATCCTCTTCGTCGTTTTCCTTACGATGTTCTCATTCGACGTCTTCGAAATGGAGGGGACGCTCCTTGCCAAGCTGGGAGGATTCGTCATGCACTCCATCCCGTCGATCGTCCTCGCGGCATTCGTGGCACTCACGTGGAAGACACCGCTCATCGTGGGCATCGTGGATCTCGTGCTGGCTCTGGCATACACGGTACTTGTCTGGAGTCGGGGGTATCCTCAGTGGGCATTGGGATTGGCTCTTCCGTTGGCCGTTGTGGGTGTGCTGTTTATCGTGTCACACGTCCTGGACAGGAAACCTACACGCTCAGGTGGCGAACAAGCATAGTCGCAGGGAACCCTATGCCACCACGATCCGTCTGTCAGCGGCGGATCACGAGTTCGCGAGGCACAGACGAAGCGTCTGTATCTGCCAGCCCCTCTCTGCGGTCACTGCTGTCAGATCACCCGGGTGCAGCAAATTGATGGTCCGTACCGCGTAATCCGAGGCAACCATCGCATGTTCGCGCATATGGCCCGTTGCAACCGCCTGACCCCCGGTCCGCAACGCTGTCCGCAGTATCTCGTTGACACATCCCTTCGCAAGCCGGTGTACTGCGAAGCCGGCTTGCCGTACATCATAGACGCGAGCCTCGCCGCGCTGCCATTCCTCGCTCATGGCGAAGCCGTCTTTCACCTCTGAACAGCCGGACCAGTCGAAGCCAGCGAGCAGAAAGACGTGCTTCGCCAACTCCAACGCCCACCGGGCCAGGACAACCTGTGTCGCCTGCTCGTAGAGGGTTTCGAGCTCTTTCCTCATCTCAGGACAGTCGTCGATCCTGATCTTCGTTCTCGTGTCCATGGCTCACCTCCCCAGATCTGCAGGACCTCGGCCTGTTTTCGACAGCCAGGTGACCTGAGGGATAAGGTCGGGGACTCATTGTGGTGACTGGACTCTCGCGAAGTTCCGAAGCCTGTCGAAGAAAAGATCCGTCTGTTCCAGGTACACGGAGTGTGCACACTCCGGCACCGTCTCGAATGTTGCTCCGAGGGCTGATGCTGCTGCTTCCTGGAACCAGGGCGGAATCAGGCGGTCCTGCGCTCCGGCAAGTACATACATAGGGATGTCCATCCCCACGTACTCGCTCCGGTGCTCGTCGACGGCGAGCAGCCAATCCCGCTGGGCATCCATGAGGCGTATCAGCCGATAAACCTTGTCTTTGAACCCTAGCATGTGATGCTTGGCAGCCTCGACCGCATCCTCGTGCGCCCGAACGTACTTCTCACTGAACATCTTTTCGTACAGGTACTCCGGGTAGACGTCAAAGGGCAGTTCACGATACCAGCGCAGCGAAAGGTCCAGGTACATCTCGAACAGCCGCGCCCGCTCCAGGAGCACACCTGAAAGGAACAACCCCCGTATCCTTTCGGGATGCAGCCGCAGCATTTCCAGGGCCACGAATCCACCATATGAAGCACCCACCACCCAAGCCTGGTCTACCCCGTTGACCTCGAGAATGGCATCGAGGGCATCTGTGAACGGTTCAAGGCTGTACGGCACGTCAGGTGCCTCAGACTTGCCCTGACCCAGGTAGTCATAGAGCACGACGTCGAAATCATTCTGAAGATATGGCATGTACTTGTTCCACGATGCAGTGCTCGACGCCATGCCATTCAGCAGAACGAGCACCGGTCTATCGGTCAGACCACGCCGCTCCCAGTAGTACTGGTACCCGTCCGCCTGCACGTTGCCACTTGTTACCGCCAGTTCATCGCTCATGTCTTTGCCTCCTATAGCTCATATCACTTCCTGTCACAGTCATGCGACCAATCAGAACGACTGCTGTTCGGTCCGCGTAATGATTTCCTCCTGCAGACCGGATGTCAGGTCACAGAAGTAGTCGCTGTAGCCGGCTACTCGCACGATGAGGTCGCGGTACTTGTCCGGCTCGGCCTGCGCCGCACGCAGCGTCGCGGCCGTGACGACGTTAAACTGGATGTGGTGGCCTCCGAGAGTGAAATACGAGCGGATCAGATGCGCCAGCGCGTTCAGTCCCACCTCGCCTTCCACCAGTGACGGCGAAAACTTCTGGTTGAGGAGGGTGCCGCCGGTGCGCACATGGTCCGTGCGAGCCGCCGACTGGATGACGGCGGTCGGGCCCTTCCGGTCAGCTCCCTGGACCGGCGATATGCCGTCCGAGAGTGGCTGCCACGCCCGGCGACCGTCCGGCATGGCACCTGTCACCGACCCAAAGTAGACATGAACCGTAGTCGACAGATAGTTCACATGATATGTCCCGCCCTTGGTGTTGGGACGACCGTCGATCGCATCAAACACGACGTCAAACAGCTGCGCCAGGATGTCGTCAGCGGCAGCGTCATTGTTCCCATACTTGGGCGATCGGTTCCAGAGCAGCAAGCGCGTCTTCTCATGATCCACAAAGTCGGCGTCGACGGCTGCCAGGACCTCGCCCATCGGCAAGTCCTTCTGGTCGAAGACATGCGCCTTGAGCGCCGATAAACTGTCAGTGCAGCTCGCGGGCGCCGTGATCTGGATGTAGGTCGAGTTGTACCGAGGGCCACCGTCGTTGTAGTCGCGTCCCCGTGCAATGCAGTCCTCCACGAAGAGCGACAGGAACGGCGCCGGCATCTGGTCGGCATACAGCCGCTCGATGACGTTGTTGCCACGCACCTTGATGTCCACGAAGTGATGCAGCTGCACCCCGAATGCTTCAAACAACTCGCCATAGCTGGCAAATGACCGCGGATCCCCCGTGTGCAGACCGATGACTTTACCTGTCCGCGGGTCCAGGCCGTCATGCAGGGTCACTTCGAGGATCTTAGGCAAGTTGAGATAGCCCGTGAGGATGTACGCCTCGCGCCCGAACGCGCCAGTTTCGACGCAGCCGGACGTACCGCCCATGCGGGCGTCGACCACCGATTTTCCTTGGCGAAGCAGCTCCTCCACGACCATGTCGGCATTGAAGACAGAGGGCTGGCCCCAGCCTTCGCGGATGATCGCGGCGGCACGCTTGAGGAAGCGGTCCGGGCTCTTGCGGCTGAGCTGGATGTTGGAGGACGGCTGCAGCAGGTGCATGTCGTCAATGACGTCCAGCAGCAGGTAGCTGACCTCGTTGACACCGTCCGAGCCATCTGGACGCAGGCCCCCAACGTTGATATTGGCAAAGTCGGTATAGGTGCCACTTTCAGCCGCTGTCACGCCCACTTTGGGTGGCGCCGGCTGGTTGTTGAACTTGATCCAGAAGCACTCCAGGAGTTCCATGGCTGACTCGCGGGTCAGCGTGCCATCGGCAAGCCCTTTCGTGTAGAACGGCTCCAGGTGCTGGTCGAGGCGCCCGGGACAGAACGAATCCCAGGTGTTGAGCTCGGTCACGACGCCCAGGTGCACGAACCAGTACGCCTGCAGGGCCTCGTGGAATGTGCGCGGAGCATGCGCCGGTACCCAGGAGCAGACCTCGGCAATATGCAGAAGTTCCGCTCTGCGCACGGGGTCCGTCTCCGCGCCGGCCATCGACCGAGCCAGGTCTGCATTGCGCCGTGCATAGCCAATCATCGCGTCAGCGGCGATCGCCATAGCACGCAGCTCCTCGCGGCGCGCGGTTGCCTGCGGGTCGTTCAGGAAGTCGAGGCCTGCAATGGCTTCTTCGACCTCTTCCTTCAGCTCCAGCAGACCTTTGTGATAGATGACGTCGCCTAGCACCGTATGACCTGGCGCGCGCTGCTCCATGAACTCGGTAAACACGCCGGCTTCGTAGGCATCCTTCCACGCAGGTTCCATGAGGGCGAACATGCGGTCACGCATGGACCGCCCCTTCCACGCGGGGATGACCTCTTCCTGCTGGATGCGGCGGCTCTCGTCGTCGACCTTGTAGGAGACCTTCTCCCGCGTATCGAGGACAGCAAGGTCCTGCATACTATGACAGCACAGCTCAGGGAAGGATGGCACGACTTTGGGAGCGGGACCACGTTCGCCCACGATCAGCTCGCCAGACCCGATGAACAGCCTCTTGTGTTCAAGAATGTACTGCAGGAGACGTGCGCGGTAGACAGGCACCGACAATCCCCGCGCCTGCCGGTCGAACTCCGTCACCAGATGCCCCCGCTCCAGCGACAGCCGGGGTACTGCAACAAGACTCTCCCGACGCAGACGCGCAACACGCTCGTTCATGCTAGCCTCCCACCGACGCTTCGATGCCGGCGTCTGCAAACATGCGCCGGATGTTCTCCAGATCTTCTGCCACAGGAGGCTGGAGTTCGGCCAGCTGGTATGGCCTTCCAAGCCTCCGATATTTGTCGGTCCCGATGCGGTGGTAGGGCAGCAGGTCGATCTCGCGCAGTCCGAGTCGACGCATCATCGCAACCATCAGGCCGACGTTCTCACTGCCGTCGTTGACGCCGGGAATTACGGGGAATCGTACGATGACATGGGCATGGACTGCCGCCAGTGCTGCGAGGTTGGCGAGGATTCTCTCGTTTCCCACGCCCGTCTCTTCTCCGTGCCGCGCGGTATCCGTCAACTTGACGTCGTATAGAAACAGGTCGACCTTGTCCATCATCGCCAGCAGTTCCCTCTGGTCAGTCATCCCGCTCGTCTCGACGGCAGTAGATATGCCTTCGTCCTGACAAGCCTCGAGCAGGCTCTTCAGGAATGCCGCCTGCATAAGGGGCTCGCCACCGGAGAACGTGACACCACCGCCCGACTCCTCGAAGAAGACATGGTCCCGAACAAGCTCGCTCATCACCTCTGCCACCGTCATGGTCCTGCCCGCGATCGTCCTGGCGCCGGCGAGACAGGCGTCGACACACTGTCCACATGTGGTGCAAGCGTCCGTGGTCCCTGGGATGCCATCGACCAGGACTGCCGCGCCAATGGGGCATGCCGTCACACAGTCCCCACACCCGGTGCACCGTTCAGCCGTGATCATGAGTTCAGGGCCCACGTTCTGGCTCTCGGGGTTGTGGCACCATTGGCAAGCTAGCGGACAGCCCTTGAGGAACACGACCGTGCGGATCCCCGGCCCGTCATGTAAAGCGTAGTGCATGACATTGAACACCGTTCCGGTCATGCGCGTACTCAATACGGCCTGTTCATGCGTGCTGTCATCAGTCGTTGTTCCATGAAGCCATTCTAGCACAACATGCTGCAAGGTCATGGTGGCACCACGATGTTCACCCGAGGATGATCCCTGTGTCTCCTCTGGAAAAAAAGGACGAATTACTCGCACTGCTTCCAGGTGGCGCGACTCGGCACCTTCATGCTTCACACCCCGTTCCTCAGGAGGCTCCGATGGAAGGAGAACATGTACTGGGCGCACTCCCGGTCCAGTGGCACAAGAACTTGCTTAGTATCATCCCGTGGACTATCGTGGTCACGAACAGTCGTATCATTTTCGCAAGACTCACACCGGCGATCCAGAAACAAGCGGTCGACGCCAAGGTGAAGGAGAAGGGAAGCGGGTTTCTCAAGCGCATGGCGGTCGCCGCCACAAGCGGGTTCAGGATGCACGAGCGGTATCTCACGATGGACCCAGAGATGGTACTGACCGAGACGCCCGAGAACTGGTGGGTCGACGCCCCGGGCGTCTCGCAGATCACGGTCACGCAGGGGCGCTGGGAGACTGACCACGACGGCCATCGCTGGCAGAATGACCACCAGCTTGTCGTTGTGACTCAGCAGGGGAAGTTCTCCTACACATTCAAACCATTGATGAACGCAGCGGATGCAGCCAACCTCCTCGCCCAGGTATTCGGCGCGACGGTAACGCTGCGCTAGGGTTTCGCCGGTCCCTGCCTGGGCCGGATGATGATCGTGTGCGTCGGCTGGCCAAGTGTGTGACGGTACTTCAGGACATGGCGCTCGTCGTCCTTGAGGAAGGTTCCCTCCGTCATCCAGACCTTGTAGCCAAGCGGGTACTGTGACGGCGGGACAAAGACCTCGGTGGGCTCTATGACGCCCGGGTCGTGACGGAACGTGAAGCGCATGACCCTGTGGCGCATGTCGTAGGAGAGTTGGAGAGGTTCGCCGGCCGTGGCGACCGGGAATGGGCGAACGATGGCTCGCAGGGCCCGCCCTCCACGGTCCAGGACTCTTGTGTCCCGGCCCTGATCAGCACTCCAGATAGACAAGTCTTCGCCGTTCCAGCCATCGCCTCTCTCATTGGTGTTGCTGGCCGTATAGTTCCAGATCGTGGCCGAGCAGAGACTGCCTTCGACAGCACAGAGGCTGCGGTCCATGAGCGCCTCCTGCTCCCGATAGTCGCCGGTCTCGAATGCCCGTCCCCCGCGAAGGTCGAACGTGATGCCGATCTCGCCGATTACGGTCGGTCCATGCAGGCGCTCGGTTCCTGCGCTGCGGATGGCCGCCAGCTGCCAGGCGAAGCTGCGGCGCACCGCCCTTGCCCCGAGGACGATGCGGTTGCGAACTGCGTCATACCCAAGCCACGGACTCGACCTCTTCAGCAGCAGCTGAACGACATCGTACCAGTGGGGCGCAGACACGAACCCCGAACACTCTTCTCCGACCTTCGGCGGCAGAGCCTGTGGCTCGCCCTCGGCAAAGATGAGCGCGTCGGGATCTGCCGCCCGTACCGCATTTGCATAGCGCTGAATGAACGGGACCAGGTAGTCCCGCTCGAAGTCGACATCTCGACCGTCGACGCGCGAAAAGTAGTCCGGAACAAGCAGTTGGGGCTTGCCCTCGCCGTCCACGTTCCAGACCCCATGCTCGCGCCAGATGCACGGCCTGCCTTCCTTCCACGCCCGGACCTGTCCCGTGTTGAGCAGTCGGTGTCCCTGCAATCGTGCCCCTCTCAGACCAACACCCCACACACCGACTTCCTGTTCCAGTCCATCACCCAGCGCAAACGACTGGAGGGGCGTCGGCTGAAGGTCCACCTTGAGCAGGCTGTCGAACGCTGTGAGGTTCTTCCATCCAATGTACCCGTGCGACGGCTCATTGAACGTGTCATAGCCCAGAACGCCTGGCTTCCCCTTCAGGCGCCCGACAACCTGGAGAACGGCGTCGACGTAGTGCCGCTGCAGATACTCCTGGACTGGTTCGCCCTCGACAAGCAGGTGCGGGGCGAAGTCATTGCCGCCGAAGAAGAGTGTGAACATCGTCGCGGACGCCAGCCGACTCACGTTGGTCGGCCAGATGACATGTGAGAATGGATCTCCGTGCGTCTGATGCACGATGGCGGCACACGTCTCCGCGAACCGTGTCATGTCGAAGCCAACCGCCTCGAGTGTCCATCCAGGGGCTCCGTCGCCTCCCGTAAACCTGCTCCAGACGTCCTGATGCGGATCGACGAACACGGTGAAGCCCATGTCCCCTGCCAGCTGGACGACTTGCTCCACATAGTCCAGGTAGGCGGTATCGTAGAGCCCCGGCCCCGCATGCTCGATTGCCTCCCACGTCACCAGGAACCGCAGCGTGGTCAGTCCCCAGGACTTCAGACGCGACAGGTGCTCGACCGCCTCCGACAGGGGAAAAGGCCGGCCCACGAACGAGACCATGCGGTGGTCAAAGAATCCCTCTGAGTAGTGCGTTGCACCGTCGGGGACCGTCGGCACCTTGGTGTCGCCGCCCAGATTGACGCCGCGCAGGAGGAGTACGCGCCCCGCTTCGTCCTTGAACCAGCTCTCGTCAGGATGGATCATGTCACCACTCGACGAGAGCCAGGTTCCGGCTCAGACCAGAAGAGGCAACGAAGAGTCCACCGGTCCCATCGAACCTGCGCGCCATCACCGAGTCCCTGCGGCAGTCATTGTGCGGACAGCACGCGCGGAGAACGGCAGGAGGTTGATGACCTCAGCTGCTTCATCCCCGGTCAACCCGAACACCTCCATGCGTGCCCCGTAGTCCTGCAGGACGAACACCTGATCTCCATCGCGTGTCAGGGCAATCTGCCACCACCAGAGAGACTCATGGCCGGAACCGTGCCCCCCGGAGACGGCCTTGGTGACGGCGGGCGTGACTGTGCCCCAGAACATCAGTGCTCCATCTTCGCGCCTGCGTTCGATTGTCTCGGCGACCGGCATGAGCAGCTTGATGGCATCCGTGTCTTCCCTCTGACACACGACCTCGAATGTCCCCGAACGACGCAGGACAAACTCAGCAACGGGTACCCAGAACGCTGTTGAGACGGCAGTTTCGACGCCGGGCAACATGCCTCTCAGGTCAGGAATCGTGATACGCAGCGACGAGAGTTTGTCGGTCGTCATGTCACCGCCGGCATCACCTGGACATCTGTCGCCACCATCTCAGAACCCATTGTGCTCCCTGTTCGCGTACGACTTGAAATCTTACAGCACAAGTGTACGCTGCGTAGCAGGTAATCAAGATGCACCCACGACGGGGTCATGGATGAAGCGCACCAGTTCGCGCCAAGGTTCAATGTCGAAGAACCGTCGCGCCAACCCTGAGGTCGACGGAAGAACCCATACCGCCGTCCGGCCGACGCACTCCTGTTGCCTGCCCTGCATGGCTCTCCTTCTCAGGAACTGAGCGGCCACGGTCTTGCTGGTGAATGCCAGGACGCGCGGCTGCCATCGCAGGACCTTTGCCGTCAGCAATCTACGCGCCTCATCCATGTCAACATGGCCGTCGAAGATACTCACGTCCTGTCCGTGATCGGTTTTGACAAGGTCGGTCAGTCCAATTCCCCAGTCGACTAGCCGTGGGTACTCCTCGGCCATAAGCCGGCGGGGTGTCAGCCCGACCTCTGCAAGCGTCTGCCAGAAGCGATTGCCGGGATTGGCATAGTAGGCCCGCCGCTCCCAGGAAACATCCCCCAATGCCGAACCACAGAAGACGATACGCAAACCGTCCGCCAGCACATCTGGGATCAACTCTCCCGAGAGCCGGTCGCCCATTGCCGGTTCGAGTATGCTACCATGATGTTCATGTCGGCTTCTCATGATTTCAGTATAGCAGTGTGAAGCCAGCCGCTTGCAAAAATCGCTTCGGACAGTAGTCTCAGGAAAACTGTATGAAGGAGTACTTATGAACGGCAAACGCATCTATAGTATAGCAGGAGGGCAGTGTGGGCGAGAGACCCTGCTTGCCATCCTGCGCGAGCATCCAGAGATCCGCTTCGTCTCTCTCGTAGCGATCGACCTTGCCGGCAACGACACCGACGAGCGTATCCCCATCCAGACCTTTGTCGCTGACATCGATGCATTTCTGGCCGGCAAAGCTGTCCAGACCGACGGCTCGTCTGTTGTGCTCGGCGGCATGACCTCGCTCAGCGATGCGCAGGTCGATCTTGCGCCGGACCTGACAGCTACCTGGTTCGTCGACTACAACGAGGAACACGCGGACCACGAGACTGGTCTCCCGGTAGGGACACTGCGCATCCCATCCTTCCTGGTGCACCGGGGTGAGCGCATCGACTCGCGCTCTCTGCTTGCAGCCACCGTGGACTATGCTGGCGCGGAACTCCTGAAGCTTCTGCGCAGTCATTCGTCGTCCCCGCTGCTTGCTCACCTCGAGCCCGCGCGGCTTGCGGGAATCGAGTTCACCGTCGGGACGGAGCTAGAGTTCTGGGTGAAGACTCCAACCGAGACGGCAAACGTCGAGGAACTCTCGGCGGCGCAGATGTTGCAGGAGAACTACTGGCAGCGTACGCGAGGCGTCGCCCGGACTGCCCTGGAACAGTCAGTGATGGCTCTTGAAGCTTATGGTCTGCACGCCGAGATGGGCCATAAGGAAGTCGGCGGCGTCAAGGCAGCCATCGGGCTCGGCGGCGAACTGACCCATGTCATGGAGCAGATGGAGATCGATTGGCGGTATGCCCAAGCGCTCCAGGCCGCCGACAATGAGCTCCTTGCGCGCATCCTGGTGAAGGAAACGTTCCGCGCCAACGGTCTCACGGTCACCTTCAAGGCCAAGCCCATTCCAGGCGTCGCAGGTTCCGGCGAACACACGCATTTGGGCATCGCGGGCGTCCTGCCCAGTGGCAGGCGCATCAACCTCTTCGCACCTGCGGACATGCATACCGACTTCCTGAGTGTGATCGGATACGGAGCGCTGATGGGTCTTCTTCGCAACTATGAAGTCGTCGGACCGTTCGTCTCCGCAAGCAACGATGCCTTCAACAGGCTCAAACCCGGTTTCGAAGCACCCGTCTGCATCGTCGCAGCACTGGGACTCGATCCCGCCACCCCGTCGCGTAACCGTACAGTCCTGGCAGGCCTGGTCCGAGATGTCGACAACCCGCGTGCCACCCGTTTCGAACTTCGGGCTCCCAACGCCTACACCAACACCTACCTTGCCGTGGCCGCGTCCATCCTCGCAATGCTTGACGGCATCACGTGGTCGGTCGAGTCCGGCACGCCACCCGAAGCGCTCCTCGCGGAGATCTCCAAGAAGCCTGGCGAACCGGCTGCCTACCTCGAGAAAGACAGGGCTTACAGGGCAGAGGAAAACGTCTTCGAGAACTACTCACAGGAAGAGCGCGACCACCTCTTTGGGGTTCCTCCGGCCAACGTCTGGGAAAACATGCAGAATCTCACGGCCTTCCCGGAGCGCGTTCGCGTCCTGACCGCAGGAAATGTGCTGACACCTCGCGTGATCGACGCGTTCCGCAGTGCGGCCACTGCTCGTTGGAAACACGAACTCCTGGCGCGCATCATCCCCGAAGACCTGGACACAGTGCGGGCTTGTCAACCTCTGAGTCTTGCCAGCGACCGCGCTCAGGCTCTGTGGAAGCGCATTGACGCTCTGTGCCACGAGCTGGCCGATGATACGGCCGGAAACCCCGCCCTGTGCACCCGATTGATATCCGCCCTCTCCAGCGACTCCCTGCAGGAAGCATCAGGGCTTCAACTCATTCTCGCCCACCGCATGGACCATCTGCAGCAGCTGGAGGACGAATACCGCAAATTGGTGTTCTAGCATGCAATCGGGCGGACCTCTCCGGTCCGCCCGATTGTTCACTCTGCTCCAGAAGAAGTCCTTACTTTTCCACTGCCGTCAGTTCACTCGTGCAATGTGGACAGCGCGTGGCGTCAATGGGAATATCCGTCTTGCAGAAAGGACACAGGCGGGCCGTTGCGGCCGGGGCCGCGACCTTCTTCTCGGACAGCTCTCTCATCCTGTTCATTGCCCTGACTATGAAGAATATGACCAATGAAATGATGAAGAAGTCGACGACCGTGTTGAGAAACAGTCCGACGTTGATGGTCGGGGCTCCAGCTGTCCTGGCCAATTCGAATGTCGGATACTTGGTGCGACCGAGATTGATGTAGAGGCTGGTGAAGTTGACGCGCCCCATCAGCAAACCGATCGGGGGCATCAGGATGTCGTTGACCAGAGACGTGATGACCTTGCCGACCGCGCCGCCGATGATAACACCAATGGCCAGGTCGATCATGGTTCCCTTCAGAGCGAACTTCTTGAACTCATTCCACATGGGGCACCTCCACATGCAGTATAGCACGTGCGCCACGGCCCATCACGCCCGCGAACAACGGAGAACAGGCTCCTGCAACGTGTTTCATCTTGCCTGCAAGCAGAGGCGTTGCATATGATTCCGGGAACGATATACTTCTCCACGTGAAAGGCAAATGGGTACTATGACATGATCGCATCAATCACTCAAAAACATCGACGAGGCGGACTCAGGTGGGGAATTTCGCCCGCCAATCCTGGGCAGCGCATCGTGCTGAGTTTCGTTGTTGTCATTCTGGTTGGGACACTGTTCCTTCTCCTGCCACAATCGACCAATGGAGCCCACCCCGACTTTCTCAGGGCCCTGTTCACGGCCACCAGTGCCACCTGTGTGACGGGACTGGCTCTCGTCGACACGGGGACCTACTGGACGCTCTTCGGTCAGATCGTCATTCTCCTTCTCATCCAGGTTGGGGGTCTGGGCTACATGGTCCTGACGACCCTGTTCATCACTGCTTTTCGGCGGAATGCAAGGCTTGGCCTGCGTCAGACCTGTGACTTCCGTGAGAGCGTCGCCACGCCACTGCGCGGCAATCCCCGCGGTTTCGCCCGGCTCATCGCATCCACGGTCATCATCTGCGAAGGAGTGGGCGCCCTCTTTCTTTCCCTCCGCTTTGTCCACAACATGCCGGCGGGAAAGGCCGTCTGGAACGGCATCTTCACCAGTGTGAGTGCCTTCTGCAATGCCGGCTTCGACGTTCTGGGGGGAGGGATGACAAGTTTCGAGCCCTACGCGGGGGACATCACGGTCAACCTGGTCATCCCGACGCTCATCATCCTGGGTGGCCTCGGCTTTCCCGTCATCAACGAACTCAGGAACTATATCTCACGCAGGGGGAGCAGAAGGCTTTCGACCCATGCCCGGACGGTTTTGGTTATCACGGCAGCCTTGGTCGTGGGTGGAGCTGTTCTCATCTTCATGCTGGAAAGCATCACCCCCACAGCGTTTGTCCCTCTGTCCCTGAAGGAGCGTCTCCTGACGTCCTGGTTCCAGTCGGTGACAGCAAGGACAGCCGGATTCGACACGCTGCGCATTGGAGGCATGCATCCCACGTCCCTGATGCTCATCATCCTCCTCATGTTCATTGGCGCCTCTCCCGGCGGCACCGGCGGCGGTGTGAAGACAACCACCTTTGCTGTCGTCGCGGCGTTCGTCTGGAGCGTCATCATCGGCTCAGACCAGACACAGCTCGGCAACAGGGGCATCCATACAGAAACCGTCAAGAAAGCTCTTGGGGTCTTCGTTCTCAGTCTTTGCATCGTCATTGGCGGGACATTCCTGGTGGCCTTGACGGAAGGCAACAGATTCCCCACTCTGAATCTGCTCTTCGAAGTCACTTCGGCCTTCGGCACGGTCGGTCTGAGCACAGGGATCACGCCGATGCTGTCTGCCGCGGCCCAGTATGTCCTCGTTGCAGTCATGCTGACAGGACGTGTCGGTGTTCTAGCAGCAATGCTAACACTGTTGTCTCCTGTGCAGAAGCTCGAACGTCTGGTTCACTTTGCTGAAGACGACGTGGCCATAGGATAGGAGGAGACTACCATGAAACAACAGATCGGTGTGATCGGCCTTGGGAAGTTCGGAAGGTCTTGTGCAATCCGGTTGGCCGAATTGGGGATGGAGGTTCTGGCCATCGACGAAACGCAGGCCAACGTCGACAGCATCAAAGACGATGTCGCCCTCGCGGTCGTCGCGGACACGACAGACCCCGCAGAACTTGAGGCAGCAGGCATCACCAACTGTGATACTGTTGTCCTCACCATCGGAGCAGAAATTGACCGCAGCGTCCTCACGGCTGCCGTCCTCAAGGAGATGGGCATTCGCCACCTTGTTGCAAGAGCCTCATCCGATTTGCACGGCAGGCTCCTCATGCGCATTGGGGCGGACGACGTCGTGTTCCCTGAACATGATATGGCTATCCGTCTCGCCAACCGACTGAGCCTTTCCAGCATCTACGACTTTCTTGAATCCTCCCCCGACTACGACATCCTCGAGGTACCCGTTCCTCCGACAGCAGCGGGCAAGACACTCCGAGATCTCGACTACCGCGCCCGCTTCGAGATCAACGTGGTCGGTATCCGCCGTGGAGGAGAGATCTTGATTACGCTGCATTCTGACGACGTGCTCAAGGCCGGGGATCGGCTTATCATCCTGGGGAGTGTCCCGAACCTGCACCGATTCGCCAGTCAGACAAGGTCGTGAAGCATCCAGTCCCTCTGCACTATGTGAGTGGACCAGCGCTGCGGCTGGTTGCCCTCATCCTCCTCTCAGCAGTGGTGGGGGGTGCAGCCGGGTGTACGACTCCGGTACGCCAGGTCGTTGCCCTCGGATCCTACGACATGACCGAGGTCAACCATTTCCTGAGTTCGGCAGCACTCGCTACAGACGGCATGGCCCTGGTCGTCGTGAAGGATGGAAAGGTCATCGAGAGTGCCGGGTATGCCAAATTCGGCCCCGGGACTGTTGTGGACGTCGGCTCGGCCTCACGCTGGCTGGCTGCTTCCGCAATGATGACCCTGGTGGACCAGGGCATGCTTGCGCTGGACGACCCTGTGTCCAGGTACTTGCCTGAATTCACTGGTGAGAAAGCAGACATCACAATACGACAACTGTGGTCCCATGATTCAGGACTTCCGGTCGCAGACGCCTCCATCGCCGACCGGACACTGACGCTGGAAGAGTGTGTCAAACGTATTGCTGCCGGCCCCAGGCCCTCTGTGCCTGGCACCGCCGTGAGCGACGGGTCTGTCTCCATCCAGGTTGGAGCCCGCGTCTGCGAGGTTGTCAGTGGAATGGCGTGGCAAGAGTTCTTCCGTGTCCATCTCAGCGAGCCTCTCGGCATGACGAGTACGACCTTCAACCTGATGGGCTTCAACCGGAATCCCGATGTGGCCGGCGGAGCACGTTCGACCGCAGAGGACTACGCCCGATTCCTGACGATGCTCCTGCAAAAGGGTGTCTGGTCCGGCAAACGTATTCTCTCCGCAGAAGCTGTCGTCCAGATCGAGCAGGACCAGGCTCCCGCATCTGTGATCATCTCGACCCCATACACCACAGTCACGACACTTCTCTCATCGGCGAGCCGCGCCCGTCCAGGGCTGGGCATGTGGCGGGAGGAGACAGACCCCGTCACTGGAACCCTCCTGATCGCCTCCTGCCCCGGCACATATGGGTTCACCCCGTGGATCGACTACAAGCTGAACCTCGCAGGCGTCCTCTCCATGAAATACGACCTGGCCAAAGCCGCCTATGACATCATGCGCGTGCGCCAGCTGGTGCCCCAGGCCATTGCCGCGGGGCCCCGCTTCAAGGACGTTTCCACAGGGTCATGGGCCTTCACGGCAGTTGCGGACCTGAGCGCCCGAGGCCTTGTCACCGGATATGAAGACGGCAAGTTCCACCCGGATGACGCAGTGACGCGAGCAGAGTATGCGAAGCTTGTCTGCCGTGCCTTAAGCGTTGACCCCGAAACCGGGATCTCCGACCCCTTCAAGGATGTCACGTCGTCTTATTGGGCGGCAGGCTATATCGCTGCCGCTGTACGCAAGGGATGGCTGACCGGCTACCCCGGCGGGCTGTTCAAACCGGAGGAACCTATCAGCAAAGCGCAAGCCCTTGCCATCATCGCTCGTTCACAGAGTTGGAACGACAAGGCAACCCTCCCCTATGCAGACATCCAGCCCGACTACTGGGCCCACGGGTTCATCGAAGCCTGCTTCGCCGGAGGCGTTGTCACAAGTCCCGATCCAGGCATCGAATCTGATGGGAAGCTGAGTCCCGAGGATCATTGCACTCGCGCCCAGGCATGCGTTTTCCTTAGCCGCCTGTTGGCTCCTAGATCCTGACCCCCGTTCCACAGCGGGGGGGCACCCTCAGTGTTACAACAACGAAGACTGTCCCTGTGACAAGACGGCTAGTCATCTTCGTCGTCCTGCGCCTCGTCTGCTTCTTCCTCTTCCTTTTCCTCATCGTCCCAGTCGGTATCGGTATCGGCAAGGTCGTCAAGGATGTCCTGCAGGTCGTCCAGCCGGTCCATCAGATCGTCAATCTCATCATCCGACAGGCTGGACGCGTCGATCTGTTCATATGCCTCATCAAGCTGTGCACGCAGGCGTGCTGCCTCTTCCACCGTAACGTTGTCTTCGTCAAGCTCGCTGACTTCCAGTTCAAGCGCACTGACTATGCCTTCGAGCCGTACTCTCTCATCGTCCATGAATGCCTCCCATCAAGAGATGTGGGTGTGATGCCGGCACTATAGAGGAAACGCCACGCGTTTCAAGTACCCGACAAGAAATGCCAGGCGGCCGAGCTTATGCCCGGCCGCCTGCAAACATCAGCAAGAAGAGACTACTGTGAAGGCGTTCCGCTCTTGTCGACAGACGAGCCTTCGACCGTCGAATTTGTGGGCACGTCGACAAGCTCGACCGTGATGGTGTAGGATGCCGCCAATGCGGCAACCGCACCAATGGCCACCCACACGGGAAGCAGGACCGCACCCACCACACCTGCGGTAAGTGGAATCTCGAACAGCGTGACACCATCCTTGCCCTTTATTGTAACACGACGGACATTCCCCTGATGGACCAGATCCCTGACCTGCTGCAGCAATTTCTCGCCGCTCACTTTGAACTCTTCCGTTCGATTGCTCATATCCCATCTCCTCTGATATTGCGACAACGTCGCTTCACTATTGCGCAACGCTTCTTCTGTTGCCACCTTGTTTACGCAGGTGAAGGACATGAGGTTACATCGATGCTGGTACGGCTGCCTCGTGAGGCTATACTGAATATGGACGCGGCTTCACCGCGGAAGAGAGAGATCATGGAGAAACGACCACGCGGCGCCTTCCGTTCAACACCGCCCTGTGCGCCGTCTCAGCACCGGACCCCTTGCGCGGTTGTCGCCAAGTGGGTACTCAATATATGGCGAGGCTATTATGAGCGCAACAAGAATTCTTCCCGTAGCAATACGCAACGCAGGTGACCTTGCCACCATCTGTGCAGGAGAAGGCGCAAAGTCCGACCCGCTGTGGGAGCGGGCGACCAAGGCCAAGAGGCAGTGGGTCCGCGACCGTCTTGCCGAGCTGGGCACGTTTGCCTGGGTCGCCTACAACGGCGCCGA
>JAPLGI010000108.1 GCA_026390245.1 Caldisericota bacterium | reverse complement strand
GCTGACGCTGGGCCTGTCGCTCCTGTTCCAGGGCCTGGCTGCGTTCCTGTTCAATACTGAGCCCCGCCTGTTTCCACCGCTCGTGTCGGGCGACCCTATCAAGATCGGGCCGGTGATCCTGGGAAGGCAGGACATCGTGGTCCTGCTGGCCGCGATCGTCACTTTTGGCATCCTGTACCTGTTCCTCTACCGGACCAAGCAGGGTACTGCAGCCCGCAGCATTTCACAGGACGAGTATGCGGCACGTGTTCTCGGAATCCCGACTCCATCGATCTACATGCTGGTATGGGCTATTGGAAGCGCGATGGCGGGCCTGGCTGCACTGCTGATCGTTCCCAGGTTCTCCCTCGAGCCGTCGTTCATGGGTCTCATCCAGGTGAAAGCATTTACGGCTATTGTCCTGGGAGGTATGGGCTCCGTGTTCGGTGCTGCAGTTGGCGGACTCATCATTGGCGTTGTGGAGAACCTTGTCGCGTATCAGTTTCCTGCCATCAAGGACAGCTTCATGCTTATCGTGATCGTCGTTGTCTTGCTGGTCCTGCCACAGGGGCTGTTTGGCAAGCGCCAGCAGAGGAGGTTCTAATGACTCCTTCGGGTACAAGGCGTCTGGCGGTCAATGGAGCTGTTATGGCGCTTGTCCTTGTCCTTCCGCTTGTGTTCCGCACGAAGTCGTCGATTATCGGCTATCTCAACATTGCCATGCTTTATGCCATTGCGACACAAGGGCTCAATCTGCTCATGGGGTTCGGTGGACTTGTGTCGCTGGGACACGCAGCATTCATGGCCATCGGGGGCTACACGGCAGCAGTGCTGGTCATGACGTACCACGTGAACATGTTTCTGGCTGTCGTCGCCGGCGTCGCCGGGGCTGGACTGTTTGGACTTGTCATCGGGTTCCCGTCGCTGCGCCTGTCCGGGTTCTACCTCGCGGTAGCGACCATGGCGCTGGGAAGCTCGATCGCCGACGTCATCAAGAGGCTCTCTATTACTGGAGGGGACTACGGTCTCATCAACATCCCGGTGCTTCGGCTTGCCGGTTGGGAACTCACCAGCGAGACATCCAAGTACTACTTCTTCGTTGCCATTCTCATCGCGGTGTTCCTGATTGTCCGCAACTTCCTGAACAGTCGCAGCGGACGGGCGGTCCGCGCCGTGCGTGACTCCGAGATGACAGCTTCGGCAATGGGGGTGAACGTTGCGGCCTACAAGCTCATCACCTTCATCTTCGCTGCCTGTATCGCAGGCCTCTCGGGGGCGCTGTACGCCTTCACGATCTCGTACCTCCATCCTATGAATTTTGGGCTTTCATTCTCCATCAGTCTGTTGTCCATGAGCATTATCGGTGGCCTGGGCACAATCATTGGTCCTATCCTGGGCGCCCTGTTCTGGGTCATGCTGCCGGTCGTCATCGGTGGCAAGATGGAGTTCTTGTCGACCGTCATCTTTGGTCTCAGCATCATCGGCTCTGTCATGTTCTTGCCAAGAGGCTTGTCAGAGCTGGTTACGCGTATACAGACTCGTTTGAAACTCTGACGCGGCAGGTGCACGGCGAAATACAATCCGCAACAAGGGAGGACACCATGAGTGTCGGAATTCTGGGAAGCTACAGCAGCAGGTGCGGCAAACTCGAAAACTCCACTATCTATGATCTCATTGTCGAGGCTGGACGCGGCGCCATCGCGGATGCGGGCATTGCACCGAGAGACATCGATGGTATCTGGATGGGAAACTTCAGCGCGGGTGCGTTCAACAACCAGGAACACATCGCAGCGTGGGGCGTGGAGATCGATCCGGCTCTTCTGTACAAGCCGTGCACACGGGCGGAAGTGGCGTGCGCCTCCGGTTCGGCTGCCGTCCGGGGTGCCCGGTTGGCCATTGGTGCGGGCGAGGCCCGTTTCGTGCTGGTCATCGGGGTCGAGAAGATGACGACGCTCGACCGGGAAGGCGTTACTCATGCACTTGCCATGGCATCGTACTGGCCGGAAGAGGGGAGCAAGGGCATGACATTCCCGGGACTGTTCGGCATGTGGTCGAAGGCGTACCGCGAACACTACGGGTACAGCGACGAGCAGATGGACCTGTGGCAGGCCATGGTACATGCCAAGAACCGTGACAACGCCACACACAATGAGTTAGCACACATGTACACGAAGCCGAGCAGCCTGGAGTTTGCGATGCGTGTTTCCGAGAAGAACCCACTTGTCGCTGACCCCCTCAAGCTGACAGACTGCTCTCTGGTGAGCGATGGCGCGGCGGCCTTGGTGCTGGGACCGCTGGATGACGTCAGGGCCCTCAGGCAGAATGTCGTGGAGATTACTTCTCAGGTGCTGGTTACTGATCACATACAGTCCGGCAAGCGTGAGTTGTGGCACAACGTCGCCGGGAAGATGGCTGTCGACTCGGCGTACCGTAAGGCCGGCATCACCGCAGCAGACGTCGACGTCGCAGAAGTCCACGACTGCTTCACGATTAACGAGATGCTGAGCTACGAGGCGATGGGGCTGTGCCCCGAAGGGGAAGGTGGGCGCCTCATCGAGCATGGTGGCGTCGTGCAGCCGGACGGCACTTGTCCGATCAACCTTAGCGGAGGTCTCATTGGCAAGGGACATCCCGTGGGAGCGACCGGCGTATCGATGCACGTCTATGTCTCACGCCAGCTTGAAGGCCGCCCGCTCGGACTCGCCGCAAAGAATCCAGAGGTCGGGGTCGTCATGAACGTTGGTGGTTCGAACGTCAGCAACTTCGCATCAGTACTGAAACGCGTCAAGTAGACAGGGAGGAAGCCATGTCAAAGGGATACGGTTTGCAGGACAAAGTCGTCATCGTAACGGGCGGAGCTGCCGGTATCGGAAAGGCAACGGCCTTGAGGTTTGCTGAGGAGGGCGCGCGCGTCATCATCTGGGACATGAACGTCGAAGCGGGGGCGGCCACCCTGGCCGACCTCAAGAAGATGAACGTCGAAGCGATGTTCCAGCTCGTCAACGTTGCCGATGCGGAAGCGGTCGAGAAGGCAGTGGCAGAGGTCGTTGCGGCCTGGGGTCGTGTCGACGTGCTGGTCAACAATGCCGGCATCACGCGCGACGGGCAGATGGTCAAGTACAAGGAAGGAGTTGTCACCGGGACGATGTCGGACGCCAACTTCGACGCCGTGATCAATGTGAACCTCAAGGGTGTGTTTGTCGCAACACGAGCAGTGGTCCCACACATGATCAAGCAAGGGTATGGCGTCATTCTGAGCGCCAGTTCGGTGGTTGCAGCGTACGGCAACTTTGGACAGACGAACTACGCAGCGACCAAGGCGGGACTCATCGCCATGACAAAGACCTGGTCCCGCGAGCTGGGCAAGTACGGAATCCGGGTGAACGCTGTTGCACCGGGCTTCACGATGACTGACATGGTCGCCGCGATGCCGGAGAAGGTCCTGGAAGGAATGGTTGCGCATACACCCATGGGACGCATTGGAGCGCCTGAGGACATTGCAAATGCATATGTGTGGCTTGCATCCGATCAGGCTGCGTTCGTTCATGGCACAACGCTCGCCGTGGACGGTGGCATTGTCCTGGGAACATAGACTTGGCTGTTGCTTGAGACACCGGGCAGGATGAACTCAATGGAGGGACCGATGGAGCAGGAATCCTGGATGAAGAAGCTTGTCTCGATGGACGAGGTGCTTGGCAGGATATCGTCGAATGACACGGTTGTCGTGGGAATGGCGGCGGCGCAGCCGCAGGGGTTCCTCTCGGCACTCCATGGTATCCGGGATCGCGTGCGGAACGTGAAGGTCATTTCCTGCCTTCTGCTCAAGGACTACCCGTTTCTGGCCGACGTCGGAGCCGACGCCGATGCCCCATTCAGGATGGAGAGCTGGTACTTCGGCAACGGAGAACGTGAGCTCTACAAGAAGGGACTCATCTCGTTCATCCCCAACAATCTGCACAACGCTGGACGGGAGAAGATCGAGGCGGAACCGATCAACGTGTTTGTGGGGACGGCTACGCCACCTGACAGTCACGGATTCATGTCGCTGTCTCTGTCTCTTGTCTACGAGCAGGACATGATCGAACACGCGGACCTTGTCATATTGGAGATCAACGAGAACCTGCCCAGGACGTTCGGGGATACGCAGGTACACGTCGACAACGTGGACCTGCTGGTACAGAACAATGCGCCACTCCTGACGATCCCGGTCACTCAGGCGACGGATGTCGAGCAGCGCATAGGTGAGAACATCGCAGGGCTCATCGAGGACGGAGCAACACTCCAGATCGGCATCGGGGGCATCCCGAACGCCATTATGAAGTTCCTGTCGGGCAAGAAGCACCTTGGGATCCATACGGAGATGATCACCGAAGGCATCGTCGACCTGGTCAAGGCAGGAGTCATCGACAACACCCAGAAAACGCTTCACAAGGGCAAGATCGTAGGCACTTTCGCCATGGGTGGAGACAGACTCTACGACTTCATCAATGAGAACGCTGGTGTCGAACTTCTCAGAGGCCACTACGTGAACGACCCGTACGTCGTCGCCCAGAACGACCACATGGTGAGCATCAACACGTCGCTTCAGGTGGACCTGACAGGACAGGTGTGCAGCGAGTCCATTGGATATCGGCACTACACGGGCACCGGTGGCCAGCTCGATATGCACCGTGGTGCTACCTTGTCGCGGGGAGGAAAAGGCATCATCGCGCTGCGGTCATCCGTGAAGGACGATGAGATATCAACCATCGTATCGATGCTGAGTCCTGGCAGTTTCGTCTCGGTGCCCCGACAGGATACTGATTGTATCGTCACAGAGTATGGGGTAGCGCACCTGAAGGGCAAGAGCGTGCGCGAACGGGCGCTGGCCCTCATCGCCATCGCACATCCGAAGTTCAGAGAGAGCCTGTCCCAGGAAGCGAAGAAGCTCGACGTGCTCTGACACGCCGGGACCAGCAGGGAAGGGGGCGATATTGTCACCCCTCCTCCCGTACGAAGATGGCGGCGCCAACGCGCCGCCATCATGGTATTCACTCTCCACCGTTGCCTCTTGACTGTTGTGCCGCTATACTCGCGGTGTTGCGTTTAAATCAGGGCCAGCGGAGTGAAAACACGTGAACAGAGCAGTGACAGTACATGCAATGGGAATTGCGTTCGGCACATTCGCGGGTGCAGCCTTTGTCGACGGCTTCCTGCTGGAGCCGTTTCAGCTGGGCGTTTCCCGGCTGGAGGTTCTGTGTTCCCACCTGCCGGCCGGATTCGACGGCCTCAAGATCGCACAGTTGTCGGACCTGCACCTCCACGGTGTCTCACGTGCCTATCGCACGGCAATCGACGTCATCGGGAGAGAGCATCCTGACTTGGTTGCCATTACGGGCGACTTGGTGGATCGTCCGGAGGAGACGTCGGCCTGCATTTCTTTCCTGAGTCAGCTGCGCGCTGCCGCGAGAGTGCCGGTGATCGTCGTACCCGGCAACTGGGACCATCGGGCCTTTCCGACCAGACAGAGTATTGCGGCTTGGCACAAACGTCTGCAGGCCGAGACCGGCGTTCGAGTCCTGGCAAATCAGAACCTTGTCCTGCGTCGACATGGCGACCGCATGTGGCTGGTCGGCACTGACGACCCGTACTTCGGGCATGCCGACCTGGATGCCAGCTTCGAGGGAGTCCCTGACAGCGCATTCGCTCTGGTGTTGACCCATGCTCCCGAGGTGTTCGAAGAACTGGCGCAGCGCCCTGCCGCGCGGCTGGTCCTCGCAGGCCACACCCATGGAGGCCAGGTCCGCCTGCCATTCATCGGTGCCTTGCGGGTCCCTTCGCGATATGGCACGCGCTTCGCGCAAGGGTTGTACAAGTTGGGCGACACGTTCTTCTACGTCAACGCCGGGATGGGCACGAGCCACCTTCCCGTGCGGTTCCTGTGCAGGCCTGAACTGACGTTCATCACCGTCAAGTCATGCAGGCCGGACGAATTGTCGCATCGGTGACGCGCCACAGACACAGGCGCCTGTTCTGGGTGCTGTCCCTGGTCGCTGCGCTGTTGCTGGACGCTGTGGTCGTCGAGCCGCACATGCTTCTCGTCCACCGTATCGAGGTAACGGTTGCCGGGTTGCCCGGCGAGTGGGACGGAGGGACTGTCATACAGCTGAGCGACGCCCACTTGGGATACCCGTCCCCGGCCTCATGGCGTGCCATCGATACGGTCCGCACGGAACACCCTGATCTTGTTGTTGTCACGGGAGACGTCGCCGACAGGCGTTCCAGTATTCCTGTCGTTGTGGCGTGGGCGAAGCAGCTTTGTGAGGCAGCGGGTGTTCCTGTCGTCTATGTCCCTGGGAATCATGAACACTGGCGCTTCGATGATGGCCAGGCCATGGGGCCGTTCCTGGACCAGATCCGGCAAGCAGGCTTCGTTGTCCTGGAGAACGAGTCGACGCGGATCAGCCGTCGTTCGGGCGGGACCGGCCTCACTATTGTAGGACTGGACGATTCCTACAGCCACCACATGGATGTCGAAGCGGGGTTCTCCGGTCTTGCAGCAGGTGAGCAGGCGATCGTGCTGGAACACTGTCCAGACGACGCGACCAGCATTGTGGCATCGGGGCATGCCTCTCTGGTACTGACCGGCCACACGCATGGAGGTCAGGCGAGGCTTCCTGTGTGGGGTGACCGCCTGACCGCCGCTCTGGAAGGCTCTCCGTTCGTGCGTGGCCTGTACGAGGTCGACGGCATCCCTCTCTACGTCAGCCAGGGACTTGGCATGAGTGTCCTGCCAGTACGGCTCTTCTGTCCTCCCGAGGTCACTGTCTTCACGCTCAAGACACAGTAGGATAGCCAGCGTTGCATCACGGCTATTATCTTCTCAACAAAGGAACTTCGTCGAATTGTGCTCTCAATGAATTCTCGTGGCACTGAGAAAACTGAACCCCCGATCAGTGATCCTGACCGGGGGTTTGGCTCTCCTTCTATCCTATGACTTCCGTGTTATCGTGATCGTGTGCGCGGTCCCATCCCATTGAATGTCCAGCCCAAGCGACTCCGAGACGAAACGGAGAGGTAGGAGAGTCCTCCCGTAAGAGATGACCGGTACAACAGCGGGATTGGTGTCGATGCTGACCGACTTACCGTCTATCTCGGCAAGGCTCTTTCCGATCCACAGGTTCAGCGTCGTACCGTTCCTCACAATAGTGACCTTCTGCTCCGCCGCGTCCCAGGCGATGCTTCCCCCAAAGACCTCAGTGACTATCCGTATGGGGATGAAGGTGCGTGAGCTGAAGATGTCGGGGCTCGCGTCGATTGGAACTTGCTTTCCGTCTACCGAGATCATCTTGCTCCCGATCGTCAGCTTCATTGTGCTTCCAGGGTTCATGACGAAGGAGGCTGTGACTGTCTTGTCCGGGTTCATCGTGATGGTTTCGGGATTCTTCGTGCCAGACAGGTCGCCTGACCATCCGGTGAAGGAATAGCCGGTGGCAGGAGTGACGGTGAGAGTGGCCGCTGTTCCGGCTGTGTAGGAAACCGCATCGGGGGACCTGACGACGGACCCTCCCGCAGAAGGGGATGTCACGGCTGTCAAGGTATGGGATGAGGACGTGTTGTAGCTGAACACGCCGTGCCAAGTGCAGGCATATAAAGTAGCCGTAGCCGGGTTAACGACAAGGGACGTAACCCCTTGATGAAGACCGGTGTCCGTCCAATTGGCCCCGCCGTCCGTCGAGCGGATGACACCGGTATCGCCGGCAGCGTAGACGGTCGTGGGCGTTGCGGGGTCAAGGACAATGGCGTAGAGGTCTATGCCAAGAAGTGCATCGCCGGCTTCAAGCGCTATAGTCCACGTGCTGCCACCGTCGGTGGAACGCAGGATTCGGCACAGTGTCTGCTGATAGTGGGTGTAGGTGCAGGCTGCGTACATGATCGAAGGATTTGCTGGATTGATAGCCAGTGCGACAACGCCGTCCCAGCCTTCCGGTCCCATCTTGATGGCCATCGCAGTCCAGTGGTCACCGCTGTCTGTTGAATGATAGAAGGAGCCATCACTGAGATACAGCGTCGTATGGATGACAGGATTGATGGTCAAAGACGAAAATCGGTATTTGTGGTCGAAGCCGTTGTTTATGGCAGTCCAGTGGTCGCCGCTGTCCTTGGAACGGTAGACACCGCCGGCGGCATCTGCACCGTCAACATAGACATACAAGGTTGCCGGAGTGACCGGGTCAACGATGATGCGCAGAATCTCATAGACGGTCTTGAACGTTGTTTTCTTCGTCCACGTTGACCCGCTGTTGTTTGATCGGAAGACTTCTTTTGCAGTGCACGCATAGAGAATAGTGGGAGTCTTCGGGTCGATGGCGATATGGTTGACAGAACCAATGGTTGACGTTGCGCTCGCCGTGTGCCATGTCATGCCGCTATCGTGGGAATAGAGAACGCCATTGACGCAATTCTGATACATGGTGGTGGATGTCTTCGGGTCGACGATCATCTCCCCTACGACCTTCCCGCCGGTGAAAGCAACCGGGAAGTTTACCTTCGCCCAG
Organism: Caldisericota bacterium; assembly: GCA_026390245.1. Lineage (GTDB taxonomy): Bacteria > Caldisericota > Caldisericia > Cryosericales > Cryosericaceae > Cryosericum. Next base: position 2,009 of record JAPLGI010000108.1, on the reverse strand, counting down.
CCGCCGCTATTGGTGGAGCGGAAGAGCCCGGAACTCGTGCCGGCATACAACGTTGTGGAAAGCTTCGGATCAACGGCAAGAGAATTGACCGTCCTATTGGCAAGACCGGTACTTATCGTCTTCCACGTGTCGCCTCTGTTTGTTGATACGGAGATGCTTGTTGATAGGGAGATGCTATTGCTGATTCTGGCATACAGAGTAGAAGAGGTTTTAGAACCAACAACGAGCTGGACGTTAGCAGTACTGTCAACAAGGAGGCTCAATGCCTTCCAGGTAGCGCCGCCGTCTACACTTCTCAGGATGACATGCTTGGTGAACCTGTCTACATAGCCAATCACATACAGGGTGGTTGGAGTCAGCGGGGCGATGGCAAGATAGGTAGCCGATGCCAGAGTAAAGTCTTTGCCTACCGCTTTCCAGGTCGTGCCGCTATTCATGGAACGGCACACATAGGATTGGGTTACGGCGTACACCGTGGTCGGCGTCTTTGGGTCGACAGCAATCTGCCAGCATATTTGGTTTCTTGTCAGCTCAGAGTTTATGTCCTTCCATGATCCACCGTTGTCGGCAGAGCGGAAGGCGCCATATCCATTGGTGCTGACGTACAGGGTGGTTGGAGTGAGGGGATCTATGGCAATGGAAGTGACGCCCGGTTGAGTTGACTGAGCAGGAATGGTGCCGCACGCTGTCCAGGTGGTGCCTCCGTCAGCAGTACGAAACACGCCTTCATTGGTGCCGACAAACATCGTAGAGGGGGATTTCGGGTTGATGGCAAAACAGGACATATTGCTGAAATCAGAAGTGTTGCCCAGAGCGCTGGGCGTGGTGGAGAACTTGCCGTTAATGGCGGTCCAGGTGGCGCCGCTGTCTTTGGAGCGGAACAAGCCTCCTGCCGTGGTAGCGTAGAGGGTGGAAGAATGGACGGGATCAACGGCAAGGATAGAGACGCCGCCATCATACATCGGAAGCTGTTTCCAGGCGTTGGCATCTGCCGCTTTTACAACAGCAGTGTGAACCAGAACACCTGAGAGGCTCAGGGAGAGACACAGAGTTAGAACCATTATGGTCGCAGCAAGCGAGTAATTTCGTGCCTTGGTTGTTGTCATGGTACATGCCTCCAACGCGTGCGTTCTTTCAACAAGGGCGTTGGAATGCAACCTGGTCACCAACGCCGTCAGCGCGCCGTATCGGTGCGGCACGCAACGGAGAACCTTCTCTCCACCATTAGTATAACGTGCCGGTCGGGCATGTGACAGCCTGCAATAGAGAAGAGTCGGGACGTCAGTACTTCATTCCGCCCGAGAGTGATTCTGGTTGAACATGCGAGAAATCCCGCAAACGCTGGCGCAATGCATTGTGCGACGGAATGAGCGCATCATCTTCTACGCGAAACGGCCGGACCCCAATCTGCTGGTGGAGTCAGACAAGAAAGTACTGGTATATCGGAGCTGAAAAACCGCATCATTCCGTAGGGGTTCCCAATACCAGCACTTTTCGTCCTGCGATTCGCCACTCACGCTACTTCTCTGTAATCGTGGATGCTCGTACGGTCAGAGTGGCAGATTAGCCAGTCCGTGACTGGCATCATAGCCATCCTGGTTCAATTACCAAAAACGGGGTTCCATTGCGGAAACCGATTGTCAATTGCCAAAGATTAGGTTCAATTTGTGCCCATGGAGACTGTGACTCAAGAATCTCATAAGTGACGGTCGAATTCGGTGTGATTGCTGGACGACGCGCATCGGGAACATGGATGGGTCTGCGCCACGACAATTGACGGAAACGCCGCTAGGCGCAGAACAAGTCGCGGTGTCCCCCTTTCCGCATGGGTTAACAATACGTTAACGTCGACATGGTAGAATACACGTGGAGGCAACCATGGCCTGGTATCTAGCACTTGTCATCGGAGTCCCGACTGTTCTGACCGTCATGCTGCTTGTTCAGGATGTACGGCGCAGGAAGATGACGCACGTGGATGATGCGGAGAGCGCCTACGGCGCCAAACGTGA
>JAPLGI010000041.1 GCA_026390245.1 Caldisericota bacterium | reverse complement strand
GTCGGGCGGGACCATCAACTACTATGTCGAAGGCGACAGCGACCTTGACCCTCAGACGCTCTATCAGTTCTGGAACCTGGAGTGGAACAACCAGATGTTCGCCTGGGTCTACAACAAGACAGTCGACGGACGGGATTTGTGGGTCGTGGGGAGTGGGTATGATCACGATCTGAAGATGCACTGCGAATCGTTTCTCGCGTTCATCCGGGCCAGGTACAACCTGAACGGGAATGTCGTCAAGACCGAGGGGTACTCTGCCAGCATCGACTTCAATTCTCCCGACCGGGTGTGGCTGGGTCAGGGCCGCGTCATGATGGTCGGGGATGCGGCCGGGCTTGTGGATGTCGCCAGAGGTGTTGGGATGGACGCGGCGGCCCTCAGCGGGAGACTGGCAGCCAAGGCGATCATTTCGGCGCGAACCAGCAACAAGAACGCGATGGAGGAATACGTCAGGTACACCCGCAAGATGGTCGATCAGACGAGAAGAAACCAATCACAGGGCATCAGCATGTTGAGCACAAATGAGGCACTCGCCGCACATCTTGGGGCAACTATGAGGACCGCGGGGCTTCGCATGGCGGTCAATTTTGTCCTGAACCGTTTTCGGCAGCCTGAGAATGTCACACTTCTGCCATAGGTGCGGCCCTCCCTGACCGTACTGATCACAGCCAGGCCAGCTACACAACAAAAACCATGCATGAGAAGGAGTCCATAATGCTCGCAGAAGTGAAGGACCTCACAAAGAGATTTGGCAAGCTGACCGCCGTGGACGGCGTGCACTTTGACATTCCAGCGGGCGAGGCGTTCGGCCTCCTTGGGCCAAATGGTGCCGGCAAGACGACGACCGTCTCCATGATGTGCGGCCTGGTCGTACCCTCCGGAGGAGACGTCATCATCGACGGGCACAGTATCCTCCGTGACCCCATGGCGGTCCGGCGCGTAATTGGCGTCGTTCCGCAGGACATCGCGCTGTATCCGACACTGTCCGCGCGCGAGAACCTGGCGTTCTTCGCGCGTATGCAGGATGTCCCAGCCGACACCCTCGCCGCCCGCGTCGATGCCGTCCTGGATATCGTCCAGCTGGCAGACCGCCAGAAGGACCGCGTGGAGACATATTCTGGCGGCATGAAGCGCCGCATCAACATCGCGGTGGGCCTGCTCAACCAGCCCCGGCTCCTGATTCTCGACGAGCCGACTGTCGGCGTGGACCCCCAGTCACGCAACAGCATCCTCGAGACCTTGAAGGAACTCAACCGTCAGGGCATGACACTGCTGTACACGAGTCACTACATGGAGGAGGTTGAGTTCCTCTGCACCCACATCGCCATCATCGACCACGGCAAGGTCATCGCGGACGGCACACAACGAGACCTGCGTCTCCAGGCCGGCAACAAGGACATCATCAGCATACAGCTGGAACGGGGAGCTGGCGACGTTGTCCGGGACCGCCTTGCGGCACTGCCGGGAGTCGACAGCGTTGAACTGCGCGACAAGACGCTACGCATCGCCACGGACCAGGGCCGATCCCTGCTTGCCGGTGTCATCTCGGCGCTCGACGGCGCTGGCTGTCCCATCTTGACCATCGATGTGAAGGAACCCAACCTGGAGGACCTGTTCCTGAACCTGACCGGGACCAGCCTGAGGGATTGACGTGAAGTTCTGGCACATCGCAATCAAGGACCTCAAGGTCCGCGTCCGGGACAAATCCGCATTCGTGGTGCTGCTGATCATTCCCATGGTGATGATCATCATCCTGGGAACGGTCTTCAACTGGGCCGGGAGTTCCTTCACGGCGAACCTCACCCTCGTCGACCTCGACCGCGGCGACATGGCAAAGCGCTTGACACAAGATGTCTTTGCGAGTCCGCAGCTGAAGGACCTGCTCATCGTCACAAGTGTCTCGACCGAAGCCGAGGCACGGACGCTCGTCGAACAGGGCAAGACCGGCGCCGCTGTCATCATCCCTGCAGGGTTCAGCGCTGGTGTGGCTGCCGGCACCAGGGTTGCCATCACCGTCCTGGGCAACCCCGAGACTGCCACACAAGCCGGCGTCATCCGCAACGTCGTCGAGTCCTTCACCGCCGAGGTCCAGCGTAGACAGCTGGCTGCATCCATCGCCATTCAGACGCTTCAGCAGTCCGGGGCAGTCCCGCAGGAGCGCATGCGGGAGGCCGTCCAGTCGGTGATGGATGAAGTCGGCACGTCGCGGCAGACGGGAACGGTGTTCGTGAAAACGACGACACAAGAGGGCC
>JAPLGI010000156.1 GCA_026390245.1 Caldisericota bacterium | reverse complement strand
GGAAGCGATCCGCTCTTGAGCAACAGCGCATCGTTGCTTGCCTGTTCAGCTGTGAACCCTCCAGTGATCACGCCCTGACCGTCGGTAATAGCTGTCTCGACCGTTGGACTCATCAGGACCTTGCCGTCCAGATAGATGGTGATCTTCTTCCCGATGTTCGCCTGGGTAGCGGTCGCAAACGCAGCCTTGCCCTCCGCATTCAGCGTGAAAGCGATCTGAGGCTCGCCAAGACTCTCCTGCGCCTGGCTGAACACCAGCTTGGCATCCGTCAGGTTGTTGCCGCTGACGACAACCTTGCCATCCTCTGTCTTGAACTCGAGAAGGGCGGTCTTGCCAATGATCTCCTTCGCACGCTCGGGATCTTCCCAGCCGGGAAGCTCGACGACGATACGCTTGGAGTTCGTCCCCTGGCGCACGGCAATCGCCTCACTGACACCCAGCGCGTTGACACGCTTGTCAATGACGACAACTGCTGCATCGATGGCCTCGCTTGTGGCCTTGACTGCCTCCGTGTCCTGCGCTTCGAGCACAATGCGCACGCCACCGCTGAGGTCAAGTCCAAGCTTCGGTGCCAGCTTCGGATTCTTGGCAATCAGCCCCTGGTAGTTGATCACCCCAGCGACGATTGCCACGACAATCACAAGAATAAGACTTGCTGTTACTTTCGACCGCATTGTGGTTCCTCCTCGTTTCGACAACACATCAAATGTACATCAAATAAGGCTCAGTGTCAATGCAGCAGTGGCTGCTGCAGGACACTCACCATGCCCTGTCAGACGATGCAGTGTACCGTCCGATGAACGTACGCTTGTACTCGGCAAACGTGCCGGCAGCAATCGCACTTCCGATCTCGACGATCATTGTCTGAAGGAACTGGAGATTGTGAATGGTTGCCAGGGTTCCAGCAAGCATCTCGTTCGCCTTGAACAAGTGCCGCAGGTATGCCCGGGTGTAGTTGCGGCACATGTAACAGGAACAGTCTTCGTCGATGGGACGGAAGTCACGTTCATAGAGTCTCTTGGAGATCTTGACCACGCCATCACGGGTGAAGACCATCTGATTCCGAGCCACCCTCGTGGGAAGAACACAGTCGAACATGTCGACACCCCGGCTAATGATCTCTAGAATCCCAACCGGATCGCCGAGCCCCATGAAATACCGCGGACGATCGTCGGGAGCATGCAACAGGCTGTGGTCCAGCATGTCCATGGTCAGCTGGCGCTCCTCGCCTACGCTGAGACCTCCTATGGCAAACCCCTGTGGCTCCAGCTCCATGATGCGTTCAGTCGACTCCTCTCTCAGGTCCCCGTAGAAACCGCCCTGCGTGATCCCGAACAGTATCTGATGCGAGCTGCCCATCACCCTCTTCGCTCGTTCGAACCAGGAGACTGTCCGCACGAGGTCCCTTTCCGCCCCCACGCGCTCCGAGGGATACTGTGTACATATGTCCAGAGGCATGACGACATCGGAGTCCAGGTTTTTCTGGATGGCGATCACGCGTTCAGGCGTGAACAGGTGTCTTGAGCCATCAATGAAGGACTGGAACTCAATTCCATCGTCGCTTTTCTTGCTGATCCGCGACAGACTCATTGCCTGAAAGCCACCGCTGTCCGTGAGAATGCTGCGGCCCCAGTGCATGAACCGATGAAGTCCGCCGGCCTCGCGCACCACATCGTCTCCAGGTTGAAGATACAAGTGATACGTGTTCGAGAGGATGATTTCGAATCCGATCTCCAACACCTGTTCCGGAGTAAGCCCTTTGACCGTTGCCTGCGTACCGACAGGCATGAAAACGGGCGTCTTCACGGTGCCGTGCGCAGTGGTCAGGACGCCGGTCCGCTCACGTCCCGTGGAGCTCTGACACGTCGTCTCAAAGATGCCCATGGCGCTCGCCTAGAGAATCAGCATGGCGTCGCCAAAGCTGAAGAAGCGGTACTGCTCGCGAATTGCTTCATGGTATGCTGTCCACATCAGGTCCATCCCCATGAATGCCCCGACAAGCATGAGCAGGGTCGACTTAGGCAGATGAAAGTTCGTGACCAGATGGTCGAATCCGTGAAAGTCGTGGGGGGGATAGATGAAGATGCTGGTCTCTCCACCCCCAGCCCTGACGGTCCCATCCGGGCTGATGCACGATTCGAGTGTCCTGGCCACCGTCGTCCCAATGGCAGTTACGGCCGCATGGTTTGCACGAGCACCGTTGACCGCTGTTGCCGTGTCCTCGGGCAGCGTGAAACGCTCGGAATGCATGTGATGATTCTCGATACGCTCGACACGCACCGGCTGAAATGTTCCCAGCCCGACATCGAGCGTAACATGCTCGATGTCGACTCCCAGGCCTCTCACTCTCTCGAGCAGCTCCGGCGTGAAATGCAGTCCAGCGGTCGGTGCCGCGACAGAGCCCGGCTCCCGGGCATAGACTGTTTGATAGGCCGTGGGGTCCTCAGGAAAACGCTTGATATACGGCGGAATCTGAACACGTGCGACGGCACGGAATCCAGCACTTGAATAGGGATCGCGTGAGAACTCGATCACTGCGTCACCATCGTCGTTGCGTTCCAGCAGCTGCAGACTGACGTCAGACGTGACGGTGCATGTCTCCCCAATGTGCAGGCGCTTGAGAGGACGAACCAGCGCCATGAAGCGGGTTGGCGACATCCGAGCTGTCAGCAGCACATCGATCGTGGCACCGGTCGCATCTTTGTGGCAGCTGAAACTGGCCTCATTGACACGCGTATCGTTGACGACAATAACGTCTCGAGGACGCAGATAGGTGGGCAGGTCTCGAAACTGCCTGTGTTCCACCGTTCCTGTCATCCGGTCGACGACCATGAGACGTGCAAGATCGCGCTGTTCAAGGGGTGTCTGGGCAATGAGCCGCTGTGGCAGCTCGTAGTCAAAGTCGCGAATATTCACTGTTGGTCCTGCTCCTTGTCTCCATGCCGCCGTCCGCCGGAGCCGATGCTTCGGTTCTTGAGTTCGGCAGAGTGTAGTATACGAATGCAGACCTGATTGCCAATACAATCAGTGCCCACATGCATTCACATCGTTGATGGCGGGACGCTGCGCGCCTCCGGTCAGCCCTTTCGCAGAAAACGCTGAGGGAGACGGACACCAGGAGCCATGCCAGCGGCATCGATGATCCAGCTTCTCGCAGTGAGTCTCTCGTTCAAGACGACCGCGCCGGCATAGACGTCAGACCGCGCTTCCGGCTCAATGAACGGGATGACGTATCGCCCGTGGGCAACGCGGCGGAGCAGGACTTCTGCAATGTGGCCCTTGAGGCGGTCGACACCCTCGAGCGTCCTGGCCGAGATCATGAACCCTGTTCCGATGCGGAGAATCTCTTCTCGTCTGGCCCATTCTACGGTATCGATCTTGTTGAAGATGAGCACTCGCGGAATGTCGGAGCAGCCAATGCGTGCAAGAACAGTGTCGACTATGTGGATTCGCTCAGGCAAGTCCCGTACGCCGGCATCGACAACGTGCAGGAGGAGGTCCGAATCATGGGCTTCCATGAGCGTCGACCGAAACGAGTCCATCAGTGATTCCGGAAGGTCCCGGATGAAGCCGACTGTATCGATGAGCACTGTGGACTGGCGCCCGAAGCAAGCCGGCCGTGCTGCCGTGTCCAGGGTCGCAAACAGCCTGTCCTCGGCCCGCAGCTCGGAGCCAGCCATGAGATTGATGAGAGTGCTCTTGCCGGCATTCGTGTACCCTACCACGGCTATCTTCACAATTGCCGATTCCTGACGTGTGTGTGTCTTGATTGCATACCGCGTGTCGACTTGCTTGACTTCTTCGCGGAGTTCGTGGATCTCCGATCTCTTTGCTCTGCGTCGCTTTTGAAACAGGGTTTCGCCCGGCCCGCGCATGCCAATGTACCCCGCCTGCTGGTCGTATCCGGCGTTCATTGCCCGCAGTTGCGTGAGCTCGAAGAGCCGTTCGGCAATCTGGACACGCTTCTTGGCTTCCGCAGTATGAGCCTGAGAAGCAAATGTCTCGAGGATGAGTCTGGCTCTGTCCATGACGGACGTCTCGAGATGGTCGATCATATGGCGGTACTGCAGGGGCGTGAGCTCTGAGTCAAAGATGACCAGGTCGGCCCTCAGAGCTTGGAGCAGCTCGTGCAGCTCCTCGACCTGTCCCTTGCCCAGCAGAAAACGCTGAGGGGTCCGCTGCACGTAGGTCTTGGACTCAAGTACTTCCAGTCCGAGGCCTTCGGCCAATTGCCGCGTTTCTTCCGGACGCTCGGGATCGACGATCTCGCCGAGCTTCCGAACACTGACGATGACTGCCGTTCGTGCGATAGCTTCGCCGCTCATGACTGCGGAACCAGGTACCGCTGGATCAGTTCTTCCGAGTAGTTCACCGTCGAGGCTGGATCGATATCGTGAGCGATGAGAAGCCTTTCACACTCCGATACGATGCCCACGCTGTAGGAGATGTGTGAATCCGAGCTCATCAGGATTGGCACATGGTACTTGCCAAGGAGTTCCAGGACACGCTCATAGTGCGCAACGTTGACGTCCCTCCACGTGTGAAGTGCCGACTGGTTGATTTCCACAAGTACGCCCTTCGCTGCTGCAGCAGCAATCGATTCTTCGAGATCAACGGGATAGGGGAAACGCGGATCGCCAATGTGAGCGACAACGGTTATCCGGTTCTTCTCCATGGCTTTGACGAGAGCCCCCGTGTTCTCGGAGACTGACGATCCTCCATAGCCCGTCGAGTTGTGGAACCCGGCAACAACGACGTCGAGCTCGTGCAATAGCTTCTCGGGCATGTCCAGGTCGCCCCAAGGATTGATGATATTGGCCTCGACCCCGACAAGAACGCGAATCCCGGGCACCTGCCGCAGAGTATCCTGTCTGTTAAGATTCTTGAAATAGTCCAGCTTGGGCCCGTCCACACGCGCAGGACCGTGGTCCGTGATGGCAAGATACTTCAAGCCCCGCGCCTGTGCTGCAACTACAACTTCCTGCAACGTGGAGAACGCATGTCCAGAGAAGACGGTGTGGACATGAAAGTCTCCAAGCATCTGTGAACTCATGCCCGTTTCCCTTTGTTGTCTCCGAGCAGCGATGATACAATCATGCTCCCAAAAGAGACCAGCACCCACCCGAGGAGCGCCGCCAGGAATCCGTGGACGTCAAAACCAGGCACCAGCCATGCCGTAAGAGCCATGACAGCAGCATCAACGACAAGGGTAAACAGGCCCAGGCTCAGAATGCTGAGTGGCAGGCTTATGGCAAGCAGGATCGGGCGAATGAGGGCGTTGACGAACCCGAAGATGAGTGCGGCCCATAGAGCCGTCCACAGGGTTGCAACGTCGAAGCCAGGGACGGCCTGACTGACCAGCAAGAAGACTGAAGCGTTCAGCAATAGACGAACAATGAGGTCCATATTGTCTCCTTTCGAAATCAACGGTGTTTCAGGGGATGCTCGTGCCGTCTGTGAAATTCCCGCTTTCCGAAGCGATGCGCTTCGTCCCGAATTGCCATGAGCAACAACAAAGCGCCGGAATCATGCGACAGCCGTACCGGTTCCGGTGTCCCTTCACGGTACAGCAGTTCTTCCTTCTTGGCGATGCCAACAACAGGCACATCCACTCCGGCATCATCGCGAACGGCACAGACAGCTCCCAACTGCGAGAGCCCCCCGTCGATGAGCAGCAAATCAGCAGGATCACCAAACGCAATGTCACTCCACCTGGCGAAGCGCCGCCCAAGAGCCTCAGCCAGCATTGCCGGATCGTTCGGCGTTTCCAGAGAGTGCATGTTGAACAGCCTGTACTGATCCTTTGCCGGTTTCCCGGCAATGAAAACGACCATGGACACGGTAGCATCCTTTCCTGAGATGTTCGATACGTCATATCCCTCAATACGCACAGGGAGGTGTTCAAGGTCCAGGACCGCCTTCAAGACCGACAGCTGCGCAGGGATGTCGGTTGCCCGCGTCGAGGCAATCAGTTTCTGTTCGGCGTTCTCACCAGCGAAGCGTAGGAGGCGTGAAGTCTCGGTCGAACGTGGCGACGCCAGAGAAATCGTGGGCCCAAGCGTCTCCCGCAGTCGCTCGCGCACAACCGTCGCTTCTGCCCCCGTGGCGTCCACTGCTATCCGCCCAGGAGCAGTCACCCGAAACCGGTGGTAGAAATCGGTTATGAGATCCGCCTGCATGACTGCATCGGGCCCCTCCCTGCCCTTGAGGTCATAGATGAACTCCGTAGAAGCGATCAGCCTGCCTTCACGAAGCGCCTGTCGGACGACCGCGACAAGATTCCCTTGCTGGTGAAACGCGAAGACATCCATGTCTCGCGTCCGCGGCGCAAACACGGCGTAACGCTCAAATAGTCCTTTCAGCGCAAGGTAGGAGTCACGATGGCGCACGGCCCGCTCGTATTGCTGCGACCGAGACGCCTGGTCCATGGCGTTTTCAAGCTGCCTCAGCAACGAACGCATCTTGCCGTTCAGAAACTCCGAAAGGTTCTCTATTGCCTGGACATACTCAGCATGGGAACACCTGTTGCCACACGGAGCCAGACAGAGCCCCAGGTCAAAGTCGAGGCAGGGCTTGGTAGGCTTTGTCGGATCGATCCTCCGATGACACGTTCTGACTGGGAACGCGTGTCTAAGGCTGTCAAGACCCAGGTTAAGCAGCCCGGACTTCGGATATGGCCCAAAGTAGCGACTCCTGGCCGTCGTCACGCGACGGGTCTTCCTGAGGACTGGAAAAGAGTCACCTGTCAATTCGATCAGCGGATACGACTTGCCATCGACGAGCTGGATGTTGTAGTGAGGCTTGTAGCACTTAATGAAGTTCGACTCGAGCACGAGCGCCTGGTCCTCGTGTCCAGCCGTGATGAAGCTGAAGAACCGAGCATTGCCCACCATCGATCTTGTCTTTGGATTCAGGTCAGTTCTGAAGTAGGACTCGACTCTCTTGCGGAGATTCTTCGCTTTGCCCACATAGATGATGCGGTCCGCAGAATCTCGAATGACGTAAACCCCCGGCATGGCCGGGAGTTTACCGAGAGAATCCTTCTCGAAGGGCAGCTTGTATGCAGTTTCCAGGCCGTTGAGAGTGCTATTTGGCGTAGTCGGAGTATCTGGTCTCACGAACGACGGTCACCTTGATCTGCCCCGGATACGAGACTTCCAGTTCCACCTTGCGAGCAACGTCCATGGCAATCTTTGCTGCGAGAGACTCGTCAACTTCATCGGGCTCCACAAGAATTCGGAGCTCACGACCCGCCTGAATAGCGTAAGACTTCTTGATTCCAGGTATCGAGTTCGCAATGGACTCCAGTTTCTCCAGACGCTTGATATAGCTTTCCACACTCTCACGACGCGCACCCGGCCTTGATGCCGAGAGTGCGTCGGCGACGTGCACGATCACGTCGAGAACAGTCTCCATGGGGACATCGCTGTGATGAGCAGCGACAGCATGGACGATGTTTTCAGCTTCGCCGGACTTGTTCAGGATATCTGCGCCTATGAGGGCGTGCGGCCCTTCGACTTCATAGTCGACAGCCTTGCCGATATCATGAAGGAACCCAGCCCGCTTAGCCGGTCCAGCAGGCAGCTTCAGTTCTGACGCGATGTTGGCCGCTATGAAAGCCGCTTCAACGGAATGCGCGAGGACATTCTGACCGTAGCTGGTCCGATACTTCAAACGGCCAATGAGACGTGTGATCTCGTCGGAAAGGCCAGCAATGCCGACATGATTCGCGGCCTGCTGCCCTTCACTGAAAACTCGCTCGTCCATCTGGCGTTCTGCTTCCTCGACGAACTGCTCGATGTGCGCCGGGTGAATCCGTCCGTCGACAACCAGCCTTTCCAGGGCAATTCGTGCGACTTCCCGGCGAATCGGGTTGAACGCCGACAAGGTTACAGCTTCCGGAGTATCGTCGATCAGGAGGTCCACCCCGGTCAGCGTCTCAAAAGCCCTTATGTTGCGGCCTTCCCGACCAATGATGCGCCCCTTCCAGTCTTCCGATGGCAGAGGAACGACACTGATCGTCGATTCACCCACATAATCAGTGGCAATCTTCTGGATGGACGAGGCGATGACTTCGGCCGCCTTGGCATCAGCCTGAAGCTGGGCTTCGTGCACGACCTCGCCTACCATCTTGGCCACACGGGACCTCGTGTCCTTCTCAGCTCGGTCCAGTACGACCGCCCGGGCCTCCTCGGGATTCAACTGCGCGATCCGCTGCAATTCAGCTTCCGCAGCAGCTCGCTGGCCCTCGACGGTCTCCGTCTTGATACGAAGCTTGTCCTGAGCAGCGTCGAGATCCCTGTCCTTCTGCTCCACCTGCTCAACGCGATGGTCAAGAAAGGTCTCTTTCTGGATCAGGCGATGTTCCGTCTTCTGCAGTTCCGTCTGACGGGCAATGAACCTGTCCTCCAGGCTGTTCTTCTTCTCTTCCAGTTCATCTTGGAGTTTGAGTCTGTTCTTGGCATTCTCGGCCTCGATGCTCGAACGCGCTTCCTCTTCCATCTTGCGCACCAGCTCGCGCGCCGACTCGACACGGTTCCTCGCTATGTATCCTTCAACAAGGAGACCTATGACGATTCCAAGAATCAGCATCCCCGCGTATATCGCGGAGGAGATGATCCCGTTTATTCCAGGCATGTATCTACCATCCTTAGTGTGTAAGACTCCGATCTGGCAAGCGCCGACCGAAGTGCCTTCAAGGAACCCGGCCGAACTAGTCTGTCGGGCCAGTATCCGCTTGAGGTGAAAGCTTGTCGCGGACCTTGCCCTTTATCTCGGTCATGATATCTGGGTGCTCCTTGAGGTAGGCCGCAGCATTGTCGCGTCCCTGTGCAAGCCGTGTGCCGCCGTAGGCATACCACGACCCACTCTTCTCGATAATGTCGAACTGTACGGCCAGGTCAACAACCTCGCCGAATGTCTGGATGCCCTTGCCGAAGATGATGTCAAACTGCGCCACCCGATACGGTGGCGCCATCTTGTTCTTGACAACCTTCACTTTCACCTTGTTGCCGATAACAGCGTCTCCCTCCGTGATACTCTCAACCCGACGAACTTCCAGCCTCACGGATGAGTAGAACTTGAGGGCGCGACCGCCAGGCGTGACCTCCGGATTTCCATACGTAACACCGATCTTTTCGCGTAACTGATTGATAAAAATCGCACACGTCTGTGACTTGCTCAGGACGCCCGCGAGCTTCCGCAGAGCCTGAGACATGAGACGTGCCTGGAGTCCAACGAACTGATCCCCCATCATGCCTTCGAGTTCGACTCTCGGCACGAGCGCAGCCACAGAGTCGAGAGCAAATACGTCCAGACCGCCTGACTGAACAAGCATGTCGGCTATCTCCAGAGCTTGCTCGGCATAATCAGGCTGTGAAATGATCAGCTCATCCACGTCTACTCCGATGCTGCGAGCGTACACGGGGTCCAGAGCATGTTCGGCATCGATGAATGCAGCCCTGCCTCCTGCCTTCTGTGCTTCGGCAATCGCCTGGAGCGCGAGAGTGGTCTTGCCTCCTCCCTCCGGGCCATAAATCTCGACGATCCTTCCGCGCGGAAGACCGCCGATACCAAGCGCCGCGTCAAGGGAAAGGCTGCCTGTTGATATAGCAGGAACCAGCGCCCCGCTTGGGCGATCACCAAGCTTCATGACTGAACCTTTGCCAAACTGCTTCTCTATCTGAGACATGGCGGCTGCCAGAGCCTTGTCGCGATCGGTTAATCTGTCAGCAGCCTCGTTCTTCTGTGCCTTGTCGGTCATCTTCGCATTTTCCATACAGCCTCCACGTTTGGTGTAAGCATTGCATCTCAGTATAATTCGGTCTCCCTATTCGGCAAATGGCGCAAGCCTCACCACGGCGCGGGCAGTGTATACGGGGCGACCGTGCCCCATCTTGCTTTCATACAGAACAACGTCCGTGACAGGAACGACATACGGTTCCGGACCCGCTGCCTCGAGGGCCGCTACCTCGTCGTCACGCGTTCCGGACACAAAGCGACCCAGCGTCACGTGCAGAGCGAAACGCTCTGTTCGGCTGTTGTTCCCAAGTCCTGACAAACAGACATCGGTTGTCATCGCCAGATCAGTCAGAGCCTGGGGAACAACGCTTGCGCCGACCCAGAGGACTGTCGGATGTCCGTCTCGGTGGAATACGCCAAACCTGTCCAGGGCGACCCTGGTCCCTGGCACCGTCGACAGCGATCCGGCAAGACGCCCTGTTGCGTCACCGACCTGCTCATCTTGAAGCTCTCCGAGGAACCGCAAGGTAATGTGACAGGAGGCAGCGGGAACCAGTCTGAGTGTCGGGGCAATCGAAGCAAAGCTCGCCCTGTTCTGCTGCAGCCAGTCAGAGAAGTCGTCCGGAAGAGGGATTGCGACAAACGCTCTCACACAAGATCGCCATCAAGGTCATACGGGCCCACGGCCGTGATGTGTGCCCTGCATATATCGCCCGGCGCAGGCCTCGTCCTGTGGCCGGTTCGCAGCAAGACAGCATTGTCGACATCCGGCGCATCTAGCAGCGTCCTCCCATAGACCGTTGACTGGGTCATGCCATCGACGATAACCTCGATGTCCTTACCCAGGTACCGAACGTCGTTGACGGACGCGGAAATCCCCTGTTGAACTTCCATGAACTCCCGCAGACGGCGCCCCTTGGTTGAGGCATGTACCTGGTTCGGGAACCCCGATGAAACAGCCAAGGCTTCTCTCGAGTAGGCAAATGCCGATGCATGGTCCAGGCGAAGCGTGCGGAGGTCATCAAGCAGACGCTTGAACTGCTCTTCGGTCTCTCCCGGAAATCCAACGATGAATGTGCTCCGAATGGCCGCATCCGGGATGATTCGTCGAACGCGTTCGACCACGCGACCTGCCGATCCCGCTGCCCAGGGGCGCCCCATGGCCTTCAGGAGTACTGGATCCGTATGCTGCAAAGGAATATCGACGTAGTGGGCGATGTGACTGGAACCGCCGATCACCTCCAGAAGCTCCTCACTCACCAATGTAGGGTAAAGGTACAGCACTCGCAGAATCCTCATGCCCGATAGCCGGTCCATTTTGCGAAGCAGAGCTGCGAGCTGCGGACGATGTTCGGTTGTCAGATCCACACCATAGGCACTTGTGTTCTGCGAAACAAGGATGATTTCGGTCGCGCCCGCCCGTATCAGCTGTTCCGCCTCACGTAGAATCGCGTCTTCGGACCGGCTTACGAGAGGACCTTTGATCTGAGGTATGGTACAGTACGTACACCGCTGGGAACACCCGTCCGCTATCTTGAGGTATGCGTACGAGCCGCTCCCGCTCAGAAGACGTGGTGCTTCGAATCCCCTCATCGTATCGGGGTCGACCGGCTGCTCGATCCTTGAAAGAGGTACCTCCTTCAGCAGGCTCTTCCAGAATGCCGTCTGGTACATCGCACTCACGCCCATGACGTCGTACAGACCCGGGTGTCGCCTGAGGACTTGTGCCTTCCACAGCTGTGGGTAGCACCCTACCGCCACGATTCGTCCAACATGCCCGTCGACGCGCAGGCGCTCGATTGCAGCCAGCACCTCGTCCGCTTCATCGCGAGCTGCCTTCAGAAACCCACACGTGTTGACAACGACCACATCGGCGTCCTGGGGCTCAGCACACACGACAGCGGCTGGTTCTGCCGCCACGATCTGACCGAGCATTGCCTCGCTGTCGGCCAGGTTCTTGGCACATCCGAGGCTGACAACGCAGACTCGGGGCCTACGGTTAATGCGCTGGTGAACCATACTCGACTGTCATGACCGTCTTGTCTGGAGAAGCGACTCCCTGATCGACACCGTTCATCGTCACGCGCGTATACATCGCATTGCCGAAGTTGACGACAACGTAGCCCCCAGCAACCTGCGTACTGTCTCCTGGACGCAAGACCCCAGAGAAGACAACGCTTCCATCAACTGTGATCTCCAGCCACGCTCGTTGCGTCGTCGGCGCGAAAGTGAGCGTCATTTCTCCGTCGGTGGGCGAGATCGTCGTCGAACCGGGCACCGAAGGTGTTGCGGGCAGAGGGGGAACTTGCGTGTTCAAGGGCACCGATGGCGTAGTCGACGGCCCATCCTGCCCACCTGGCACGACGGGGGTCCCCGGCCACGTTTTTGAAAGCATGACCACGGCGACCACCAGAGCCACTCCCACTATCGCGACAGCCGAAGCGACGCTCCGCTTCTTCCTGTATGCCGGGACAATTGCAGCAGAATGGGCGAGCTTCGCAGGCTGGACAGGCGTCACGCCAGTGTCAACGGCCTCACGAGGCGTCGAACCTGTCAGGGCTGCAACGACGTCATCGCCGCTTAACCCAACGTACTCGGCATAGCGCCGCGCATATGACTTGAAGAACCCGTTGGGTTCTGGTGGACCACCCTCTTCCAGCGATTGAAGCACGGACTTGCGCAGAAGAGTCGCGCGGGCAACATCCTCAAGCGACATTCGAAGTGAGACTCGCTTATCTCGAAGAGCTGTCCCGGCTTCTTGGCGATCCACCTGGCCTCTCCTAGCGCGAGCGCCTGGAAGTACTTTCCGGCTCTGCCGGAATGAGCGCTTTGTCAAGTACTTGGGCAATATCGTTGACGAAGGTGAACTCGAGCTTCTTGCTGATCTCGGGTGAGATCTTGCTCGTATCGCGACGGTTTTCCTCGGGAAGGATCAACTTCCTGATCCCTGCACGGTACGCGCCGAGTACCTTTGCCTTGATACCGCCGACGGGCAGTACCTGTCCCCGAAGTGTGATTTCACCAGTCATCGCCATATCCGAACGCACCTTTCTGCCCGTGAGAGCCGAAACCATGGCCGTAGCCATTGTAACTCCTGCAGACGGACCTTCCTTGGGGACGGCACCTTCAGGAACATGCACGTGCAGATCGGTCTTCTCGATGAAGTGGGGGTCCAGTCCAATGTCAACAGCATGCGTACGGATGTAGCTGAGCGCAGCCTGGGCTGACTCTTTCATCACATCGCCGAGTTGACCCGTGAGTTGGAGATTGCCCTTGCCATCCATGCGCGTTGACTCGACGTAGACAGTGTCACCGCCATACTGGGTCACAACAAGACCACATGCGACTCCAACGCGCGCTTCCTTGATGAGGCTCGTATAGGAATATGGGGCAAGGTCCAGGTAGCCTGCGAGATCACTCGCGCTCACGGTGACACCCTTGAACGACTTCTTCTGCTCAACTTCCGCTCTGGCCACCTTGCGACAGATCCTGACCAGCGACCGCTCAAGTCCACGTACTCCTGCTTCACGCGTGTACTGCTGGACAATGGCCAGCACCGCCCCATCGTCAATGATGAGGTCTTCAGGCTTCAGCCCATGTTGCTGCGTTGCCTTGGGAAGAAGGAAATGACGAGCTATCTGCTGTTTCTCTTCGTCCGTGTATCCAGGCAGGGAAATGACCTCCATGCGGTCCAGAAGTGCAGATGGAATCGTGTCTGGCACATTCGCCGTCGTAAGGAACAGCACCTCGGAGAGGTCAAACGGAATCTCGATGTAGTGATCGCTGAACTGCGTATTCTGCTCAGGATCAAGCGCCTCGAGAAGAGCAGCAGTTGGATCACCCCGAAAGTCCGCTCCGACCTTGTCAATCTCATCCAGAAGGAATACTGGATTCTTGGTGCCTGCCTGCTTGATTCCCTGAATGATGCGCCCCGGCATTGCTCCAACATAGGTTCTGCGATGTCCACGCACTTCTGCCTCGTCTCGAATACCGCCCAGAGAGACGTGCACGAACTTCCTGTCGAGCGTCTCCGCAATGGACTTGCCCAGCGATGTCTTGCCCACGCCAGGCGGACCGACAAAGCACAGAATCGGACCTTTGGCCTTGTCCGAGAGCTTGCGCACAGCAAGATACTCGAGTATTCGGTCCTTGATCTCTTCAAGCCCGTAGTGATCCTTGTCGAGGACCTTGCGAGCACGCTTCAGATCAATCTTGTCGGCAGTTCTTACGTCCCATGGAAGGCCGACAAGCCAGTCCAGATAAGTCCTGATAACAGAGCTCTCTGGACTCATGGCAGGCGTTTTGGCAAGTCTGCCCAGCTCCTCGTCAATCTTGTCATGGACGTAGGCGGGCATATGAATCTTCTCCAGCTTCTGCCGATACTCGCCGACCTCGCCGGCCTCCTCGCCCTCTTCACCAAGTTCCTTGCCAATTGCTCTGACCTGTTCGCGGAGATAGTACTCGCGCTGTGACTGGTCGATCTTCGCCTTTACATCGCTCTCGATCTTCCGCGCGAGCTCCAGTACATAGATCTCCTTGGCGAGAAGCTCAGCGATGCGGTGCAGCCGTTCCTCGGCATTCAGCGTAGCAAGCAGTGACTGCCGGTCTTCGGCGACAAGCAGGAGGCTGCTTGCAATAAGGTCAGCGAACCTGTCCGGCTCAGTAACCCCCGAGACATTGTTCACCGACTCCGATGGCAGTTTCTTGGACAATTCTACATACTGAGAGAACTGGTCCAGAACCACACGCATGAGGGCCTGGCGCTCCGTCGATGTCTTCTCGTCTGCAGGCAGTGGCTCCACGGTGGCCACAAGCGACTCGTCGTCGCTGCGCACGTTTGTCACGCGGACTCTGCGGACACCCTCCACGAGGACGCGATCACTCCCGTCGGGCAGCTTGAGGAGCTGAAGGATCTCTGCACCGACGCCGATGTCATAGAGGTCGGCAAGCCCCGGGTCTTCATTCGATTCGTCCTTCTGGCACACAAGCACGATCTTGCGGTTGGTTGCCAGTGCGGACTCGATGCTCTTCAGCGATTTTGGCCTGCCCACAAAGAGGGGCAGGACATGATATGGAAAAACGACCACGTTCCGCAGGGGAATCAGTGGCGCTTCTGACAGATCCCAGTCACGTTCAGCCATTAGTCGTGTTCTCTCCTATCAAGCGGATTCCGGTAGAGGAATGCGCTCGGTTGTCCCGTCGGTTTTCGTCGCGACGACCTCGTGGCAAGCCGAGAAGAACTCATCTCCTACGGCTACCTCTGTGATTCCCTTGAAAGACGGCAATTCGAACATGAGAGCCACCATGGGCTGGTCGACGACGGACTTCAAACCACGGGCTCCCATGCCCATGTCTTTCGCTTCTTCGGCGATGCGTTCCAACGCAGATTCCGTGAACGTCAAGCTCACTCCATCCATTGCAAAGAGCTCCTGATACTGCTGGACGATCGAATTCCTCGGCTCGATGAGAATACGCTTCAAGTCGCCTGCAGACAGTTCGTCCAGTTCCAGCCTCAGGGGGAATCTCCCTACCAGTTCGGGCAGCATCCCGAACTTGACAAAGTCGGAGCTGAGCAGCTTCTTGCCCTCGAGGTCAGCGAGCTCATGAACAAACCCGACCTCCCTGGGAGTCGCGCGGAGTCTCCTGATACTTTCCAATCCGTCAAATGTCCCGCCCGCAATGAAGAGAACGTCCCGGGTGTTGAACTTGACGTTCTCCTGCAGAGGATGCTTGCGTCCGCCCTGGGGAGGGACATTGGCAATGGTCCCTTCCACGATCTTGAGCAATGCCTGCTGAACTCCCTCGCCGCTGACATCCCGCGTAATTGAGGGGTTCTCGGACTTCCGGCCGATCTTGTCGATCTCATCGATGTAAACGATGCCGCACTCTGCCCGGGCAACGTCGAAATTTGTGGCCTGGAGAAGTCCAAGGAGGACATTCTCCACATCCTCGCCGACGTACCCGGCTTCCGTGAGTGTGGTCGCATCGGCTATGGTGAAGGGAACATCGAGAATGCGGGCAAGAGTCCTTGCCAGATAGGTCTTGCCAACGCCAGTGGGCCCTGCAAGCAGAATGTTGGACTTCTCGATCTCCACCTGGGAATCTCTCTTGGCTCTCAAGCGTTTGTAGTGATTGTAAGCGCCAACAGCAAGCGCCTTCTTGACCTCGCTCTGCCCAATAACGTACTCGTTCAGGCGGGCGTAGATCTCTTTGGGACGCAGCGACTTGAAATCCATGGAGTGATCCTCGTCCCTCGACCGCTGCATGAGCTGGTTGCCACGCTCAATGCAATCGTCGCAGATGTATGACCCGCCGAGCCCTTTGATGAGCAGGCCGACTTCGCCGGACTTCTTGCCACAGAACGAGCAGGTCGGCTCTTCGCTACTGTGACTGGGCATTCTTCGCCAGCGGTCCAGCTTCCCCTGCGACGCCAATCTTCGAGATGACCTGGTCTACGATACCGTACTCCACGGCCTCGATGGCAGACATGAAGAAGTCCCTCTCCGTGTCCCTGCGCACGATGTCGAGCGGCTTTCCCGTGTGTGAAGCCAGGATGTTGCTCACCGACTCCTTGATTCGCAGGATTTCCTTCGCCTGAATCTCGATGTCCGTCGCCTGACCCTGAGCTCCACCCCATGGCTGATGGATCATGATACGCGAGTTCGGCAGTGCAAATCTCTTCCCTTTGCGTCCCGCAGCAAGAAGAACCGCAGCCAGGCTGGCTGCCTGCCCCAGACAAATGGTGGAAACAGGAGCATTGATATATTGCATGGTATCATAGATTGCCATGCCAGGAGTGACTTCTCCACCAACGCTGTTGATGTAGAGATAGATGTCCTTGGTGGCGTTTTCGGCTGTCAGATAGAGCATTTCGGCAACGATGAGGTTCGAGACCTGAGTATCGATCTCCCCACCAAGGAACACGATGCGGTCTTTCAGCAGCCGCGAGTAGATGTCGTAGCCACGCTCTCCATGAACCGTTTGCTCAACCACATACGGAATCACGCTCATACTACCTCCTGCTTGGCCCCCGAGGGCTGCATCACCTGAACTGCATCAATAATAAGGCTGCGCGTCTTCTCCCAGACGATAACGTTCCGAATCGTCTTGTGCCCCTTCTCCGTCGACGCATCGATACCTGCCTTGCTGAGCTCTTCCTTGTGGGACTCTGCATATGTCTGGATGTCCTCATCGGCGGCGACGATACTGCATGCTCTCTCAGTCGCTTCTACAAGAAGATCACGCTGAAGCAGCTTGACTGCATCCGCTTCAACATCTTTTGTCAACTGTTCGGCACTGATGTCATTGTACTTCAGGTACTCGTTGAGGGAAAGCCCATTGCGAGCAAGACTGCTCTTGATTTCGCCAAGCCGTTCCTCAGCTGCATCACGCCGAACGTACCCAGGGAAATCGATGCTCAGTTTCGCAGCGGCAGCTTCCAGGGCGCGGCTGAAGACCATATCCTTCCTCGCCTCGTCCGCTTTGCGCTGTTCGTCTTCTTCAAGCGCAGTCCGAAGCTGCACGAGCGACTCGAACGCTCCTACCGTCCTGGCAAATTCGTCATTGACTTCTGGAACGTGTTTCTCCGCAACGGCATCCAACGTGATGTCTCCCTCCAGGGGACTATCCTGCAACTGCACGTTGAAGTGTTTCGATTCTCCGACTCTCATTCCTGCGAGAAATGGCTCGTAGGCTCTGCCCACTTCGCCCTCTCCCACCGTAAACTCGGTGTGGTATGGATTCTGCGTCTTTCCGGTCGCGACCGTGACTGTGACGGAATCATCGTGAGCAGCCGGACCGTCCTTCGGAGAGGTTTCAGTCACCGCATCGACAAGAGCCCTGATACGGCTATCGACAGCCCTGGCTACGTCGGTCTGAACTTCTTCGACCTCTATGCTGCTCCAGAGTTCACGGTCGGTCTTGGGCATCTCAAAGACACGAACATCGACCTTCAGCCCGGTACCTGCATCACCTTCCACTACTGAGTCGACGATTTCCGGTTCGAAAATCAAGGCATCGGTGTCCCCATGTTCCTTGAGGAACGTAACATAGGTTTGATGGGCGGCCTTCTGAAGGACGTCGTCCTTCAACTCTTCATCGCTGATGTACTTGGCGACTATGGAAAGCGGAGCCTTGCCCGGACGGAACCCGGGTACGCGGAGCTTGCCGGCCATCGCTTGCGTCGCATCGCGGCGCATCGCTGTGACTTCGTCGGCACTGAATGTCGCGGAGAGTAGAATCGAATTACCAGTTTTGCTCGTGGTGGTGTATTCCATCGTTTCCTCCAAGTTGGTGCGAAGGGCGGGAGTCGAACCCGCATGGAATTACCCACTGGATCCTAGGTCCAGCGCGTCTGCCAGTTCCGCCACCCTCGCTGAATACTTACTGACATCGCAGGGAACTGAATCT
>JAPLGI010000102.1 GCA_026390245.1 Caldisericota bacterium | reverse complement strand
GTCCCCGCGCGGGCGAAGCTGAACTCGTCCTGACGGGCGCGGCCTACGATGATGTGGTCCAGGAAACGGATGCCGACATACTTCAGGGCCTGAGTGATCTTGTTGGTGGTGTCGATGTCCTCCTTGGACGGATCGCACTCTTATCTGCAGTGACACTTGAGGCCCCTTCCGCACAGTTAGATCGCATCATCCTGCACACATGGCCCTTTCGGATGAGCAGAATCGGTCCATGCCGTCCTTGACTGGAAAAGCAGCCTGCATGCGAGTGCCTGGATTCTGTTGACATTTCTACGGATCCTGAGTAGTATGGACAATAAGTGGTCTTCCGCTGGTGGTCCGGTGAGTGATTGGTTAAATGGGGCCGTGTTGATGCGGCATTGTGGTGCGTACGTCTCAAGGTTCTATCATCTGATCCCGGTTCGGTCGCCGAGAAAGTTCGGAGTTTGTCAAGGGCAGAGGCGGTCCCGTGGACAAGCGCAGATTCTGGTCGCGCATCCTGTGTGTTGCCGGTATCGTTGTGAGTGTGCTCGGTGACTATGCGTACAGCGGTGGAAGCGGATTCCGTCGCGACGGGATGAGGCTGCTGTACCTGTTGTCTGGAAGCGGACTGGCCGCACTTGGCGCTTCCCTTGGCAGGATTCGGCATCGAACAATCGTGTACTGCGCACTTGGACTTGCAGCGATCAGCGTGCCCATTTGGACTGGCCGGTGGGTCTGGTTGACCACACACGGCCACGCCGAGATCTCGATTCTCACAGATCCCTTACTGGTAATCTGCGGTTTTGGCCTGGTCGCGAGTCTCACTGGTGCAGTGGTCGCACTCTTCGACTCCCTCTTTGCCTCAGTGTCTATGCAGGAAGTCGCTCTGATAAACACGCGCAGGCGGTGGTGGTCAGGCACGGTGAGCTTTGCCGCGCTCGCTGTGACAGCGGTCGGGATTGTTACCCATGTCGTCGTCGTAAGTTCGTGGCTGTGGGGCTTCAATTCTTTGCTCATTCTCCTTGGGAGTGGACTGGCGGCACTCGGAGCGTTCCTCGGCAGGAGCCGCTACCGCAAATCTCTGTATGGGGCTCTTGGGCTGACAGTATGTGGTCTGACCACAATCTTCTGTGCAATCACTGACCCGCGGATAGGCATCGACTTTTCATCTGATGCTCTCCATCCGGCGTGGTGGCAAATTGTCGCGTATGCATATCTCGTCGGTGCAGTGATGAGTTGTGTGGGCACAGTGCTTGTCGTTGTCGAGTCCTTCCGCAGAACGCCCGTTTCCAAAAACAATGTCGAGGTGACGTAAGAGCGGGAGCGATTGTCTCTCCAGAGAGGTGATTCCATGGACAAGCACACGTTGTGGTCACGTATCTTGAGAGTCGCTGGACGTGTCTTGACTGTCATCGGGCTGGTTGCCCTGTTCAGGGTTATGGACGAATACGGGGACCTGTCGCTTGTAGGTTCCCTTATTGGCGCCGCACTGATTGCCCTCAGCGCCTTTCTTGTCCGAAGCCGCTTCCGCCGACTTGCATGCTGGGGCTTCGGACTGGTTGTGAGCGACTACGTCGTGCTAAACGGTCCCCTGCTGCCTGCCATATGGAAACTGTTCCCTTCCCTCTCGCCCGGTCGACCACCATGGGCGCCATTCGTTTTCGCCCATGGGTCCTTGGCTGGATTTTGTGCCTCGTTGCTGCTGTGCGCGTATTGGCCGAGAAGAAGCCACTGCTGGGGGAGGAGCCCATCCCACATGGAGACTAGGATGCTCGAGGCTATCGCGATTTCCGATGAGAACAACGCCGGTGATCCGGCGACGAAGGAGGTATTCCTATGATCGCACAACTAATGTCGCGTGTCGCCCCCTACTTGGACCGCGTCGGGCCGTTCCTGTACTTTGCACCGCAACTACTTCTGGGCGTGGCACTGCTCGTCCTGTACGACGTCGCCCTGTGGGGCACCGACCGGCGCCTGAAGCATGCGCACTCACCACGCACGAGTTTGCCGTATCTCCTGCTGGACTATGTCGTGTTCTTCGAGGTAGCCGGATGGATGGGAGCGTTCGGCAGCCATCCTTGGGCACTGCTGGTCGCCGTGCCCCCGAGCCTGTCCGCCTTCCTCTTGGTGCGCCTCATCCCGGCGCTGGTTTGCACCCGACGGGCTGCTGCTCCGGACGAGCGTCGCCGTGCGTGGCGAACCGTGATCGGCCCCGGCGGGCGCATTCTCTGTCTGCTCGCCTTCGTTACCACGGCTCTCTGGCTACTGGTGTGGATCATGTTGACCATCAACCCAGAGTAGCTCCACTTCCGTTGTGCTGCCCGGTCTACACCATCCCCGCCCGCGCGAAGGAGAAGCAGTCCTGGCGGGCGCGGCCAAGGGTGGTGTGGTCGAGGACACGGACGCCGACATACTTCAGAGCCTGCACGATCTTGTTTGTCGTGTCGATGTCCTCTCTGGAAGGGGCGCACTCCTATCTGGAGTGAGATCTCCATCGAAACTACAAGGGGCCACACTAAGACGTGCAGCCTCTTTCAGCCACGCAAGGAGGGTTCTCTACGGTTCGTACGTGATCGTTATCGTCCTGGTTGCGTCTGCCCAGAGCACCGAACACCCAAGATTCTCGGAGACGAATCTCACAGGAAGCATCGTTCTGCCGTTGATGATCTCAGGGACGACGTTGGCGTTCGCCGGGTCGATGAGGGTGCTGACACCGTTCACCTTGGCGGCACTCTTGCCGATCCAGAGTTCGACC
>JAPLGI010000142.1 GCA_026390245.1 Caldisericota bacterium | reverse complement strand
CCTAACAGTCCGGTATTGCTGAAAGCCACGGGGAACGAGCCGATGCTATAGACCAGCGCCTCTTTTTCGCGGGCCCGCTGGAAGAGGCGGCTCGACATGTTGCCTCCAAAAATGCTGGAAACGAGATTAAGAATCGACCCCTGCTTTGAGTACTGAGCAAAGCCGGGAAGCGCCATCGCCAGGTAGACCTGCTCTGTCGGGCGTTCTGTCTCTCTAGAGACGGCTGACCGGACCGGGACTCCCCACTCAGCTCTCGCTGGTCCTTTCGCGATCTGTCCGAAGGAGTCTTCGAGGTAACGCGCCGACACATCGATGTCGATGTCTCCCGCGAGAGAAAGAACGATGTCGGGGGCCGAAAAATGCTTATGAAAATAGTCGACGAAGTCCCCCCGCCTGAACGAACGAACTGACTCAACGGTCCCCAGCGGGTTTGACGCAACAGGGTCACTTCCATAGACCCCCTTGAGAAGCTCATCGGTAACGACATCGTCGGGACTGTCCTCGAACGAGTAGATCTCCTGTTCGATGACCTTGCGTTCAAGCTCGATAGCGGCTGGGTCGAACAAGGGGTGCAGAAGAATGTCCGAAAGCACATCGAGAGCAAGAGACGTATGAACTGCAGGCACACGCATGTAGAACATCGTGTACTGGGTATCGGTGAATGCATTCAGCTCGCCACCCACATTCTCAATAGCCGAGGAGATTTCCAGTGAAGTTCGGTGCTCTGTGCCTTTGAACAGGATGTGCTCCATGAAGTGACTCAGGCCATGTGTGTGATCATCCTCAAACCGGGAGCCACTAGCAACAAGGGCCCCGACCGCTGCGGTCGGGTGCCCTTTGTCTACGTCGAAGACGACGCGGATACCGTTGCTGAGTGTTATGACTTCCGGTTTGCGCTCTCCGCTATTGATCACCATGGCGGTGGTCATTGTCGGATTCGTGGGAAGCTTTGTCGGCATTCCCAGCAGTGAGGCCTTTGCGGGTCAGGGAAATCTTGCCATCATCTTTGAGAGGCAGCGTCTTGACGAGAATCTGCTCGCCGACTTTGAGCACGGAATGGATATCCTTGACATATGAATCAGATATCTGTGAAACGTGCAGAAGACCCGACTTGCCGGGAGCAATTTCCACGAAGGCGCCAAAATCGCGCAACTCAGTGACCTTGCCCATGTACACCTTGCCGACAACGATATCTTCGGTAATGGCGTTGATGGCATCCATGGCAATCTGACCCTTGGCTCCGTCCGGGGCAGTCACGAACACTGAGCCATCGTCCTCGATGTCGATGTCGCATCCGGTGTCGGCAATGATCTTCTTGATGACCTTGCCTCCGGGGCCGATGAGAGCACCGATCTTGTCTCCAGGAATATGCATCGTAAAGATGCGCGGAGCCAGAGGGTTGACTTCGCCACGGGGAGCTGGAAGCACCGACAGCATCTTGTCCAGAATGAAAAGGCGCGCAGTGCGTGCGTGGTCCAGGGCCGCGGACAGCAACTCGCTGTCAACGCCATGAATTTTTATGTCCATTTGCAATGCAGTGATTCCCTTTGCGGTGCCAGCAACCTTGAAGTCCATGTCGCCATTGGCGTCCTCGGCTCCCTGGATGTCAGTCAGTATAACGCTTCTGTCTCCCTCCTTCATCAGTCCCATCGCGATACCGGCAACCGGCGCCGTGATTGGCACTCCAGCATCCATGAGAGCCAGTGTGCTTCCACAGATGGAAGCCTGTGACGTCGAACCATTGGATTCAAGGACTTCTGAGACAACACGAATCGAATAGGGGAACTCGCTCTCATCCGGAATAACCGGGAGCAGTGCTCTCTCTCCCAGCGCTCCGTGGCCGATCTCACGACGGCCTGGTCCCCGCATGGGACGAGTCTCGCCCACCGAGAAGGGAGGGAAGTTGTAATAGTGCATATAGTGTTTGGTAACCTCTTCCTCCAGGCTTTCGACGAGCTGTCCCTCTTTCTTTCCTCCGAGGGTAACAATCGAGAGAACCTGAGTCTGACCCCGCGAGAACAGCCCCGAGCCGTGACTCATCGGAAGAACGCCAACGTCGACCCCGATCGGACGAATCTCTTCAGGAGCTCGACCATCGATGCGCACGCCTTCAGTCACAACGCGGTGACGGATGAAATGCTTGATCTCGGCATCAAGAACCTCGCCAATCGCCAATCCACTTTCAGGGTACTTCGCCAGCAATTCGGCGGCGAGTTCAGCCTTGAACTCATCGAGGATCTTCTCTTTCTTCAGCTTCTCCTTGTCTTTCAGCACCAGGGGAAGACGCTCCTCAATCATGAAACGAGCTTCGTTCTGGATAGCTGCATCGAACTTCAGCTCGGGGACAACAATCTTCTCCTTGCCAGCCTGGGCACGAAGTTCTTCTTCCATGCGGCATGTCTCTTTGATGGGTTCCTGTGCCAGCACAAGAGCCTCAACCATCTCTGCCTCACTGATCTCGCGAGCCCCTGACTCAACCATGAGAACGCCATTGGCCGTGCCGGACACGATAAGGTCGAGCACGCTCTCGTCGATCGCTGAAGAAGACGGGTTGAAAACAAGCTCTCCGTTGATCTTGCCGACCCTCACTGCAGCAACTGCCTCAACGAATGGGGCATTGCTGATAAGAAGCGCTGCAGAAACCGCGTTGATGGCAAGCACGTCGGGTGAATTCTCTCCATCGGCAGACAGCACATACACGATGACCTGTACCTCGCGACGGAAGTGCTTCGGGAACAGCGGGCGAATCGACCGGTCAATGAGCCGAGAACGGAGAATCTCGCGTTCGCTGGGACGTCCCTCTCGCTTGTAGAATCCACCCGGGATCTTCCCGGCTGCGTACATTTTCTCAAAATAGTCAACAGTCAGGGGAAAGAAATCGAGTCCCTCCTTCGTGCTGTTGCTGACAGTAACTGCCGCCAGCACGACAGTGCCACCCATCGTCGCCAGGACAGCTCCGCCGGCTTGCTTGGCCAGCCGTCCAGTCTCATAGGTTACGGGCTTGCCTGCAATACTACCGCGAACGGTCTTTATCTCATCAGTTTGCAAGATTGGCTCCTACTTGCGGATTCCCAGCCGCTTGATCAACAAAGCGTAGCGATCTTCATCGACGCGTCTCAGACTGCTGAGGAGTCTCCGGCGCTCTCCAACGAGCTTGTAGAGCCCGCGCTTTGAACTGAAATCCTTACGATGGCTCTGAAGGTGCTCTGTAAGAGCAAGAATACGCTTTGACAGCATAGCAACCTGGACTTCAAACGAACCAGTATCATCTTCACTGAGCTTGAACTCACCGATAATCTTCAACTTCTGTTCGGCTGTGAGCATATTGTGCCTCCAAGGTGTCCCAGGACCCAGTCTCGCGTCCAGCCGGAACGCGTGACCGAGTGCGGGATAAATGTATCAGAATTGTACCAGAAACGCAGCACAAGTAAAGGAAAACCGGTCAGGAGACAACTTCACCATGTGGCCTCCCGCCTTTCAAGGACCGGTCCGAGGATGAGACGGGCCTTGAGCACGTCACGCGAGATCTGTTTAACGAGCGCAGCCGGCGAGGCAAAATGCACCTCCTCGCGAAGCCGTGCGACAAATTCGACAGACACAAGATGCCCATAGACGTTCCGGTCAAAATCAAGAAGGTGTACCTCGACGGTCCTTCTGGATCCTGCAACGATCGTCGGTCGGACACCGATGTTGCACACCCCATTCACAATTGACCGGTCCACCTCTGCTCGCACTGCGTACACGCCATTGCCGGGCAACAGCTTCACGGGATCGGGGATCTCAACATTCGCTGTCGGGAAGCCAAGGCGACCTCCCAGGTGGTTCCCGGTGACGATGACTCCCTCAATGGAATAGAGGCGCCCAAGAAATCTTGCTGCGCGTTGCATGTCGCCTTCGACGATGGCCTTGCGGATGATGGAGCTGGAGCAGACTGCGCCATCAAGCATCACGGGGGCAACGGTGATGAGCCTGCGCCCCTCTTCGCCAAGCATCCGAGACATCGTCTCGACATCGCCAGCCCGGTCCTTGCCGAAATGAAAGTCCCTGCCTACGACAACCACGTGCGCGTTCAAGCGGCCAAGAAGGATCTCGCGCACAAATGCCTCGGCAGGCAATCCCTGAAAACGAGCCGAAAAGTCCTCGAGGACGATGGAATCAACCCCGGTCTTGCCCGCATATGCCACACGTTCGCTGTTCGTCGTCAGGAGACCGTCAATGCCCCCGGTCGTCAGTTTTGGGTTACGCCGAAACGTGTAGATGACTGTGGCAAGACACTCCCTGTGACCAGTGTCAACAAGCTCCTGGAGAATCCTCTGATGACCGACATGGAAACCGTCGAAGGCTCCTACAGCAACTGCGGAGGCGATTCCCGGCACCTCGGAAGAAGACAGATAGATGCTGCTCACTCGTTGAACACTCTCAGTGGCCAGGCCTTTCCGCCTCTTATAGCTGCCACTCCGCCCAGCCGACCATCCGGACGATTCACCAGAACGGTCGATGTCTCAGCCATATCGCAGTCCACGGGAAGGCCGTGGCCAAAAGCCTCCCATTGAACATCACCAAGAACAGTATGAGAAACAGCCGCCAGAAGACCCTCCTCTTTCTCGCCCCAGGTAAGAAAAGACAGGTCGCCTCCCTGTACCCTGCGCCGCAGCGCCGACAGTGAGAGTGCGTCCTGCACGCCAAAACCGTGAGCCCTCGTGCGCAGGAGCCGCCCCATGCATGCGCCACATCCGAGGATAGTCCCGACATCTCTGCAGAAGCCTCTCACGTAGTAGCCCGGGGTCACCGTCATGCGAAACACGATACGACGAAGATCAGCATCCTGACGCTGCTGTAGCAGGGTCAACCGGCGTACAGCCACAGGAGTGGGCGCGAAATCGATGAGGCGCCCCTGGCGCCGCATTGCCTTGTACCCTCGGACGCCATTCTGCTGCTTGGCAGAAACATGTGGGGGCACTTGTTCCGTCTGAGCCGCAACGGCTCCGATGGCATTGTTGATGCGCTCATCGTCGAGGCCTCCAACTCCCCTCCGCTCAACGACCTCACCGTCCATGTCATCGGTGATGGTGATGATCCCCAGGACGAGCTCACCAACATACTCCTTGTCGCTTGGCGGAAGAAGAGAGATGAGCTTGGTGGCCGAGCCGACTGCAACAGGAAGCACTCCCATCGCCGGCACATCCAGCGTACCGAGGAAGCCAGCCTTGTTGACGCCCAGAATACCCTTGACGACGCTGAGAGCGCCGGCGCTGCTGAGACCGCTCGGCTTGAACAGAGCGAAGAAGCCTTCAGGACGAGAACTGTTCAC
Organism: Caldisericota bacterium; assembly: GCA_026390245.1. GTDB lineage: Bacteria > Caldisericota > Caldisericia > Cryosericales > Cryosericaceae > Cryosericum. Next base: position 6,625 of record JAPLGI010000142.1, on the reverse strand, counting down.
AGCCTTGACACCAAGTCGCAGGGATGGGACCTTCGCCAATCTCGCTTCACCGCAGCTGCCACGCTTCCGCTATGGCCCCTTCTGCACGTCAGCCACAACCGAAGAAGGCGTTGCCGTCGCAGAGACAACCCCCTGCGTCAGGCCGTCTATTGAGATCGAGTAGCTGCCGTCGGCGAGCGGAGGCTGGCTCACATCGACGTACACCCTGATTTGTGAGGACTTGAGAGCCATGACGCTCGACGTTGTTCCGCTGACAAGGACCGAGGCAGATGGTGTGCCAAGGGACACCTTCCACCCCACCTCGGCTCCCCGAACCTCGATCTGCACATCCGGTATGGCGAGCACGACTACCTGCTCGATGACGACCCGGCACGACACTGCCTTGACCCCGCCTACAAGGGAGACTCCCACCGGAAGGACCAGGTCAACCTGCTTCATGAGAGTCCCTGACTCGCCTGAGACGTCGATGGCAATCGTCGAAATCGCCTGCACCTGGCCAAGTGCAGCTGCCGTTCCTGTAACCATGACGATTGCCGGGGTACACGAACTGCTCGCCACAGCATGCCCGCTCATCGGGTGTCCCGTTATGCTCGGAACGACGGGAATGGTCTTCAGGGTTGCAGTGTCAAGAATTGGCAGGATGGCAACTGCAGACCGTGGAGACAACAAGACCCCTGCAACTCTATTTCCCATTGCGTCGTAGGCAACAACATCGCCAGCGATCGTAAGGTTTCCACCTGCAGTTGTTCCAAGCTTGTCCAGTGCAACGACCAGCGCCGCCTCCCTTACCTGGTTCACGAGTGAACCCGGCCCTGACACCTCGATGGACTCGGGCTCAACGCGCAGAGTCCCAAGCACCAGACCGGAAGGCAAGGTGCCGCTGACCTCCGCATGAACGGCCACCGTGATGGTTTCCACGCGCTCGAGTTGCACGTTGACTTCCTTTGGAGCAACTGCCTCGACGGTCACGCCGGCGAGCCCGGCGACCTGAGCCTGCACGGAAGCGATGAAAGACCCCTCGGTTCTTCCCCGCAAGTCGACGGTAGGCGTCACATAGCCACCTGTCACGTTCCACAAGGCATTCATGGGACCGCGCAGCGTTACGGTCACGGTCGGGAGCGTACCTGCGAGGACATACCCCTGAGGCACATTCACCGCAATCACCTGGGCCTCGACGGATTTCGTTGTATCAGGACCCCGAACCCCGACGACGTAGACCCAAAGCAGCACGGCCAGGAACACCGAGACCACTTTGGAGTTGAACAACAGGGCACCCACATTACGCTTGGCCATCTTCGCCTCCCTGTTGTCCGTTCGCCTTGCGTTTGCGGAACAATCCGGTCAGGCTGAACCTGTGTTCGCTCGCTATGGGCTTCGTCATGACCAGCAGCATGCCCCTCAGCTCAAGTGGACTCAGGTAACGTGTCAACTTGCCACGTACGGCAAGAGAGATGACGCCTGTCTGTTCAGAAACGACGACGACAATGGAGTCTGTCTCCTCCGTGATGCCGATGGCCGCGCGGTGCCTGGTGCCAAGTCCTCGCTCCAAGTCCGCGCTGGCAGTCAACGGAAACAGACACCTCGCTGCAACGATTCTGTTGCTCGCCACGATCACTCCACCGTCGTGGAGAGCGCTGTTCGGGTAGAAGAGCGTGGACAGTGTCTCAGCCCTTACCACAGCGTCAATGCGCACTCCGGTCTCGACATAGTCTTCAAGTCCCGTCTGTCTCTGCAGACAGATGAGAGCCCCAATCCGGTTCATCGAGAGGTACTTGACGCTCTTCACAATCTCGTCAACGGACTCCTCCCACTCGTGAACGTCCATGAACTGAGTGCGCGTATCGGATGATACCAGCTTGCTGCTGCCCAATCGACCGAGCATCCGCCGAAGCTCAGGTTGGAAGACCATGACCAGCAGCAGCGGCAGGAACGTTGTCGAGAAACTGTGGAGCCAGCTGAACACGCTGTTGAGAGCAAGCAGTCCAGCCTTGAGACTGACCCACTCCACGCCGAACACAAGCACGTAGTAGATGACAAGACCCTGGGCCAGCTGCAATGCACGCGTGTTCGAGATGAGCCTCAAAACAGCGTAGAAGAGGAGAGAAGTCAGGGCAACGTCGATGAGAATTGAAACGCCTCGTCCTGGCGTGAGATTCACAAACAGGTCAGTAAAGAACTTCTGCAGAAAGACCATATCACCTCTCAGCAATAGCGATCATGCGCTTGGACTCAGGCCCAAAACGTGATCCATCATAGTCACCGCACCAGCGTTCAGGCCGCAGTCCCGCTGACTCAAGCAGTGCTGCCAGCTCAGTCACAGTATACATCCGCAGCACGCGATGGTACTCATGACGCTTCCCCTCGCTCAGGACAATGCGCCTCGTGGAAACCGTACCGTCGACGGCATCGAATCGGCGCTTCTCAAGAACCAGTTCCTGCTCATGTCCGTGCCATTCTTCGGGCACGAAGTGCTTCACGATGTAGTCACGGTTCTCCACGTCGACGACGACATGCCCACCCTGCTTCGTGTGCTCCGACATCGTTCGCAGTATCTGTCGGTCACCAACTTCACCGTAGTAGCCGAACGAGCTCCAAAGGGAGACGCTCAGATCCGCCTTCACATCGAGCCGCATGACACGACTGTCAACAGCGAGGAATTCGGCCTTCAGCCCAAGTTCAACAGTCCTCTCGCGACACGCAGCAATGTAATCCGGGTTCATGTCCACTCCCGTCACTCTGAAACCCAGTCTTGCAAGTTCAATGCTGTGTCGTCCAAGGCCACAACCAACATCCAGAATCACAGCTCCAGGAAGCACTGGACACAGCTCCAGGAGCTGCTGCACCTGACGCCTGGTTCGGACTGGATCTACTGTCTCCAGAAAGAGGCGCCTGTAGGTATCGTCAAAGTATTCCTGTGTCCAGTCGGGGGTCGTCATATGTCACAAATACTAGGGCATCAGGGCCAAATTGCAACCCGAAAGCCACTCTTGGCCTTGCCTTCACTCAGGTCTTCCTTGACAGCGGCGTCGACTCCCGTAGCATGTTGCCATGAGAACCTGGCGATGCATCATGTCCGGCATCGGCAACCCATACGAGAACATGGCCGCCGACGAGGCGCTGTTTGACGCTGCCTGCACGTCAGGCATTCCGGTCTTTCGCCTCTATGGGTGGACGCCTGCCACCGTATCTCTTGGTTTCGCACAGCGAGCTTCAGAGACTCTCGACTTTGGCGAAATCAAGAAGAGGCATGTTGCATGGGTTCGACGTCCGACGGGAGGCCGAGCCGTGCTCCACGACATGGAAGTCACCTACTCAGTCTCCATTCCGCAGTCGGATCCTCTCTATGCGATGGGGCTGGAAGCGTCGTATGAGTGGATCTGCAGACCCATTGTCGAGGCTCTGCTGAGTATCGGGGTGTCTGCCTCGCTCGCTCCGCATGGCTCCGGGGGCTTTGTATCCGCATCGTGTTTTACGGCGCCAGGTACTACCGACATCCTTGCTCGTCACAGAAAGATCGTCGGCTCGGCACAGATGCGAACGCGTGATGGCTTCCTCCAGCACGGCTCCGTCGTTCTGAAGAATGACCTGGAGAAACTCTTTGCTGTGATTCGGACATCCCAGCCGAACAAGCTCGATGCCGCGAGGAGGGCTGCCAGCCTTATGACCAGCGTCAGCGACGAGGCTCGACGGACTGTTTCGTTCGATGAAATGGCGCGCGCGCTGGTTGAGGCCTTTTCCGCCGCAGAAGGAGTCCGGCTGCTGGCCGATTCCCCTACTGCCCGAGAGACAGTCAACGCTTCGGAGATCGTCGTCAGAAAATATGGCCAAGAAGACTGGAACGCTTTGAGATGAGACGAAACATGGTATAGTTTGATGATTATTATCTGAGTCGTCTGTCCGCAGAGACAGAGTTGACCGAGGAGTGACAGAATGGGAAAAGAAAGCAGGATCAGGCAGGAGCGTAAGGCGGGACTCGTCGAGAAGCCAGGAACACATCACAAGGACCGGTTTCCCATCGTCATGCGAGTAATCGCCATCGTGCTCGTGGTGGCACTTGCCACGTGGGGATCGTTCTTTGCAATCAAGAGCACGACGGGGACGATAGCGTATCAGGTCGGCAGTGAGAAGATCCTTCAATCAGACATTAATGCAGGTGTTCAGAACTATATCGATATGTACAAGCAGTACGGGATGGACCTGACGACCGCGGAGAACGCCGGCACGCTCAAGTCCGTTCTCCAGAACGTCATCGACACTTCCATCGAGCAGGAACTGTTTATCCAGTACGCCAAGTCCAAGAGCATGAAGATCGATGACGCAAAGTTGAAGACCGCTCTCGACACGGAAGTCGAGAATGCCGTTGCACAGTCCCAGCAGCAGTTTGGAACGGACACTCAGGGATTCACTGACGCCGTCATCGCAAAGTATGGCTCGATGGACAAGTTCAAAGCCACGGTGCGCACTCAGATTCAGCCATATGTGGAACGGCAGCAGCTTGCCGACGCGGTGACCGCGGAGATCGACGCCAGCGTGACCGTCTCCGACGCAGACGTCAAAGCGTACTTCGCCTCTGAGGGACGCGTGAACGCCGACCATCTCCTCATCATGGTAGACACTGCACAGGACTCTGCCTCGACCATTTCCGCGAAGAAGAAGGTGGCCCAGACCATCTATGACGAGGTCATAAAACAGAAGGCTGAGAACGCTACGTTCGATTTTGCCAAGTATGCACAGGAGAAGGCAGCCGAGCTCAACACCAAGACGGCTGGATATGCCCGCTATGAGACCCTCGGTTTCTTCACCAAAGGCCAGATGGTCAAGGAATTCGAAACGGCCGCCTTTGCGGCAAAGACAGGCGACATCGTCGGACCTGTCCAGACCGAGTTTGGCTTCCATATCATTGACAAGATTGCCGAGGAAGCTGTCAGCGCAATCTATGATACGGCAGAGACGGTGAAAGCAGCACATATCGTCCTTGGGTTCGTAACCGGAGACCAGACGACTGGCGCAGCGGCTGCCGCGACCCTTGCAGACAAGGTGTATGTGGAGCTCCAGAAGGGTTTGTCGTTCAAGACCGCGATCACGAAATACTCCACAGATGCCGATGCCAAGACGGGGGGGATCTTGGACTATTTCTCGAGCGTAGGCGATGCGACCCGCTTCGACGAGCTCAAGGGTCTGAAGACGGGCCAGTACACCAAACCCTTTGTCGACGGTTCTTCATACGAGATCGTCCAGCTCCTGGACCGAAAGCCGTTCGTGAAGGCGGACTTGAATGACAAGGCAACGTATGACAAGGTGAAGACTGCTCTCGAAGACGAGCGCAAGGCGGATGCAAAAACCGCACTCGTGACCAAGCTCAAGACTCAGTTTCCTGTCCGCGAGGGTCAGTGGTCGCGTATCACCAAGTGGTATGGCCGCGGTGTTGGCAAGGTGCTCGGAGCAATTGGACAGTGGATCGTCAAGGCTACGGGCAAGGGAACGACCACGACTCCCCCGGCCACGGACGTGCCAACCACTCCATCAGCTCAGTAACAATGCTTGCGAAAGGCCCGGTCGAGTCGTCGAGAACAACCACAATGCCGGCGCGCCTGAAGGCGCGTCGGACGGTCTACATCGGTGTGGCTTCGCTTCTGCTGCTCATCCTCGTAGCAGCAATCGTTGCGGTGCCCGTGGTTGGCTCTCGAGACGTCGCTTTCTATGTCAATGGCAAACCTGTCACTGAGGCACATGTCTCGGCGATGACTGTCGACCTTCCGTTCGATGCGACCAGCGAGTTCTACACCCCGACATGCGCTCGTACATCCAGCTCTGGGCCACGTCCAAAGCGTATGAAGAGAGCCTGACAAGAGACACAGCAGTCTCCCCGGACGAAATCCGGGAGTACTTTGCCACATGGGGCTGGAACTACACGGATGCGGCAGGACGCCAGCTCACGTTCGAGCAGGCAAGCACACGACTGGCAGTAGATGCTTTGGCGAACAAGAAGTTCCAGTTGATCCTGCAGAATCGGGCGCAGTCTCTGAAGAGGGAGATCATTGCTGTGAACGGCGATACGCGCTATAAACAGTACATGAGGTGGTGGGACATCATGTTTGGCATTGAGGTCCCCGACTCGCTTCAACCCCTGGAGGTCGACACAGGCTCGTGACACACCCACGAAGAGAGGCTCCAGCTGGCCCTGTTGCCTCCGAGAACACGAAGAGTGCCAGCCCAAAGACGAACCATCCGCCTCGCCATCTGGGAGACTTCTCGGCAGCAAACGCCGCGCAGATGCAGCGATTCCTTGACGACAAGCGCGAAGTGCTTGCACGACTCGAACAGGGAAGGCTCAGCAACAGCGAGCGCCGCTCAGCGCTTATCCTTCACCCCTATATGGACAGCTTGTCTGTCCTGATTGAAGGTGGATATTTCGGGGACACTCTCTGGCAACTGCGCAACGCCCGACGGGGCCTCTATCAGCTGCTGTATCTGACAGAGATCCCCATGTACATCCGTGGAAAGGCCCTCGTTCGCCGGCTCGAGGAGTTGTCGACGCCCCCGACCGCTCCTGCCGGACAAATCCAGCTACGTTCTGGCTCTCACCAGGAATTAGCTCTTGAGGAATTTCACATCATTGACCAAT
>JAPLGI010000115.1 GCA_026390245.1 Caldisericota bacterium | reverse complement strand
TGAACAGAGCTCCAGGAACGAACCATTGAGGAGTACCCCCACATCATGACTATCTTCTTGCCCTTGACATCCCCCATGTGTTCCTGCAGTCCCATGAGGTCTGCAAGCCCCTGGCAGGGATGATACTTGTCGTGAGCCATTGAAACAATGGGAATTGTTGCATACTTCGCATATTCTCTGAGCAACGCTTCGCCATCGCCGTACTGCTCAACTGCATCTTCAAGAATCCTTATTCCAAGACCAACACCATACCTGGACATAATATTCGCTGCATCCTCGATCGTTTCGCCTGCTTTGTCTTTTGACTTCAATCTCATCGCTTTTGGCTCGAGAAACTGAGCATGGCCTCCAAGTTCCGTGGCTGCCGCCTCAAAAGACTGCCTCGTCCTCACCGAAGGGTTGTAGAAGAACATGAAGAAAGTCCTGAGCTTGAGGATCTGCGTGTATGGCTCTTCATACCTATGCTTCTTCATGTCTTTTGCAAGAGCAAGGACTTCATCAAGCCATTCCTTTCTCCAGTCCTGCGTGGTAATCAGATCTTTGCCATAAAGGTCCATTGTCACCTCCCTGGACGGTACTATTCTCTGACGATCGTCGTGCCGGCTTTTCCTTCGATCGTTTCCAGATACTTCGAAGTCAAGGAAATGTAGGCCTTCTTGCCGCCGCCTTCAAGGAACTTGATCGTCGCGAGTATCTTGGGCCCCATGCTGCCAGCGGGGAAGTGCCCTTCAGCATAGTATCTCTTTGCTTCTTCAAGGGTCAGATGCCTAAGGTCAACCTGATCAGGCTGCTGATAGTGGAGCTTGGCTCCATCTTCTCCCGTGAACACGGTCAGTGTGACGTCGACATCTTCCCCCCGTTCCTTTGCTCTCTCCAGAAGCATCGTACCCAGCAAAGCGGAGGCAAGATCCTTGTCTATCACGGCCTCGACTCCCCTGTATATCTTCGAGTCTCTGCCGTCTTCGAACGTGAAGCCATAATTGCTGTGATAGACGCCGTTTGCATCCGGTTCTTCCAGGACAACGGGGATACCTCCCCCACCAACTGTTATCGGGACCATCCCCTTTTCAAGTGCTGCCTCAACGAGGTCAATTTCAACCACATCAAGCGGTACGGGCGATGGCACGACCTTCCTCCATATCTCGTTACCCGCTTCGTCTTTCTTGTAAAGCCTGACGGCCCACCCGTCTGTGCGGGCCCGTTCCATTGCTTCCGCTTTTGAATAGGATGGGCCGATATATTTCGTGGGATTCTGGAAACCGGGGTCGTCTTTGCCGACCACAACCTGCGTTACGATGCTGACCACCTGCTTCCTGATGCCCTTTGTCTTGAGCTGGTTCGCAAGAATCTGTGCCAGCATGTACCCCATCGAACCCTGGGTGTCCGCCCCGCACACATCAAGGGGAAGAGGAGGAAGTATGGGTCTCGAATACTCTGAGCGGAGAAGGACATTGCCTACCTGAGGGCCATTGCCGTGCGTAAGAATGTAGTCATCCTCAGGGAAGGAATTCACGATATTTGCTATGTGCTCACAGGTTTCCTTTGTTCTCTTCCATTGCATGGCAATGTCCGGGACAATCGCCTTTCCGCTTGCATCGACCAAGCCGACAGGCGCAACTTCATTGCCACCAAATGCAAAAATCCTGATCTGTCTTCTTCCCATGATGAACTCCGTGTTCCTGATTCTTCTGGAGAACTATCTCATCATGAGGGACATGATCGCTTTCTGAACATGGAGTCTGTTCTCTGCCTCGTCATTGACAATAGAGATCTTTGGGTCATCAATAAGGAGATCGGTCACTTCAAAATTCCTGCGAGCGGGCAGACAGTGCATATATACGGCATTCTTGTTGGCGACCTTGAAATGGTCATGCGAAATGCACCAATCATCCTTGTACTTCTTGCCTACCTCGGCGTGTCTGTCGGGACTCCTGGCCCACGATTTGGCGTAGATGACGTCGGCGTCTTTTGATGCCTTCCAGATGTCATGCTCGATGGTAAGAGAACCACCACCCTCAGCGACCGCCTTCTTTGCGAATTCGACGTATTCACTGTCAACGTCGTAGAGTCCGGGCTCGTCAGGATAGGCCAGAGTAATGTTCAGTCCGAGAGTGGAGCCTGCAGCAATCATTGTCTGTGGCACTCCTGCTGACTTCGCTCTCTCGTCATAGGCCCATGACATGACGATCTTCTTGTCTCTTGCACGTTCCAAACCACCAAATTTCTCTGTCATCGTGAGGATATCGCCCATGATCTGACACGGGTGTTCCTTGTCATCAAGCATGTTGATGACCGGTATGTTCGCATATTCGGCAATTCCTCTCAGGACCTTTCTGGCATCGCCATACTCATATGTCTCTGCACCCATCTGGGCCTTGAGGTTGTAGAGGCGAATCGCGAAGCCGTTCAGGAATCTCGAAATCATTTCGGCGGTATCCTTCCATGACTCCTTGTGCGCAAGCTGCAATTCGTCAGGATTGTAGACCTGGGCAGATCCCCCAAGCTGAACTATCCCTGTCTGAAAGGAGAGTCTGGTTCTTGTGGAAGGCGATGCAAAAAGCAATCCCAGAACCTTTCCTTTGAGGATCTCTGACTGTGGCTCGCCCACGGCGTTTCTCATCTTCAGCCACTTGGCAACATCAAGAATTGTCTCCAATTCCTCCCGGTCAAAGTCGAGTACGCTAATGAAATCTCTGCCTCTCAAATCTGTTTTCATCTTTACCTCCTCAGGTGCTCATTATCTTAGGCTCTTAGCATTCACAGTCAATAGAGATGGCTGACTCACCACGAGTTGCCTGCTTGTCGTGGTCTCGTCGAACCGGTTCCGGCCAATCCGCTCCTCCGGGTCACCCTTGGGAGACGACAACATCCTTGGGGAGGGATGTCTCACGGGGAAAAAACGATCACGCTTGACTCAGTGCCTACAGGTCGCGTCGGGATCGGGACCTGCTTCGGACGAAGATCCGGTGGCGTGCCGAGGATGGAGCGTCTGGCGCCTAGGGTTGCACCAGAACCGTGGATGCCGCCTGGAAGACAGTATCAAGTCCAACAGAGCGGCCAACAACGACTATCTCCAGAGGACCTGCCACAGTCGGCGCATAGGACACCGTAACGGGCAGTGAGGAAGCTGATGTGACGAGTGCTCCGCCGATATAGACGTCGAAAGACGCGGCTGTTACGCCGACCGACTGAGTCGCCTCGATACGCAGCATCACTTGCTGCCCGACTTTGAACTGCTCGGGGAATGCCGTAATCCTGAGCTGACCGCCTGGATCAGTTTGCTGTCCATAGACTTCAGTAGGGACCTGGTCCCGAAGCAGGGTCCTGACAATGACTCTGCTATCGGGCCAGTCGGCCGGAGCCAGCTTGGTAGGGTCCTCGACTGCGAGTCGCACGGTCTGAAGAATTGGCGGGTGAACCGTGCATGTCTGCGTAGGGACATGACTCGACAGGAAGTACGAGGAGTGAGTCGAGGATGCAGGACAGGCATCGGTAGCGATCAATCCCGAGTCATCACAGACCGTGCGTACCGCCACGCCTTCAGGTTGTGGACCAAAAGCTGTCTGTTTCTGAAGCTTGATAGCCTGCTCCATGTAGGCCTTCCATGTCATTGCTGGGAACCGCGAACCTGCGTTCCGGATGGCAGACATCTGAGCGCGGGCCGCGTCAGCTCCCACATGGATGACTGTGCAGAGTTCGGGCGTGAAGCCGTCGTACCAGGCATCCCGCCAGTCGTTGGTGCTGCCCGTCTTGCCGGCGGCTTGCAGCCCGCTGATGCGCGCGTTTGAGGTGTTGTCGTACACGCCTCTCAACATTGTCTGCACAATCCAGGCGGTGGCGACCGGAAGGACCCTTGTCGCGGCGAAGTTGTGTTCTTCGATCGTCGTGCCATTCTCTGTCTCGATACGCCGGATCGGATAGGGCGTTATGCGGACTCCGCCATTGGCAATCGTCGAGTACGCCTCGACCATTTCGAGGGGTGAGACTTCAAAGCTGCCGATGGACAGAGACACATACGGTTTCAGGGGGGACGTAACCCCCATCTTGCGCGCGTAGTAGATGACCCTGTCGAGTCCAGCCCTCAGTGTCGTCTTGGCAGCGACGATGTTCGACGATTGCTTGATGGCATTAGCCACGGAGATGCGGCCAAACCACTGGTTGGTGCCCAGCCATTCGGGAGGATTCCAGCCGCCGAAATCCGTAGCTTGCGAAGCGACAATCTCGGACGGGAAGGTCACCCCATTGTCGAAAGCAGCCGTGTAGTCGAAAAGCTTGAACGTCGAGCCCGGCTGCCTGGGCGCCAGTACGCGGTTGAAGTTGGTCTCGTCGTAATTCGTTCCACCTACCATGGCCAGAATATAGCCAGTCCTGGGGTCGACGCTGACCAGACCCACCTGGGGCTGGAAGACGCCAAGTGCGTCGCGGTCGCTCTCCACAAAGACCTTGTCCTTCCTGGCCTGGTCCCAGACCTTCTGGACGGCAGCCAGCGCTGCTTCCTGGAGCTTGGGGTCGATCGTGGTGTAGATGCGCAGGCCACCCTGATAGAGCATCTCCTGGCCGTACTCTTCCTGGACGATGGATTTGACATAATCAACAAACCATCCGACGCTTCCATAAGGAGACCGCAAGCCATTCTTGAGACTGAGCTGCTCGGCAAAGGCAGTATCGGCTTCTTCTTGAGACAAGTAGTGGTTTCGCACCATCTTGTCTAGAACCAGTTGCTGGCTTTGCCTTGCCCGCTCGAGGTTCTGGTAGGGGTTGCGTGCTGACGGGGCCGGCAGGACGCCAACGATCATGGCTGCTTGCGCGACGTCGAGATCCCTGGCGGGGATGCCGAAGTACCCAAGTGCAGCGGCTTCAATGCCATAGGAGCCGTTGCCAAAGTACACGTAGTTCAGGTACATATTAAGGATTTCCTCTTTCGTGTACTGCTTCTCCAGACGGAACGCGACGATGATTTCCTTGAACTTCCTCGCGATCGTAAGGTCAGTGTCGTGGAGAATAGCCTGGCGCGCAAGCTGCTGGGTCAGCGTACTGGCTCCACGGGCACCCCGGCCGAGGAGTGGATCGACGACCAGTCCCGCGACGAGACCCCGGAGGTCGATGGCTCCATGGCTGAAGAATCGCTCGTCTTCAGAAGCGATCAAAGCCTGGATGGCCTTCTCGGAGATTTCGGTCAGCTGTTTGGGCAGACGGTTCTCAGCGAAGTAGACAGACGACAGGAGGTTGTCGTTGAGGTCGAACACCTGCGACGCCTTGGGCGTCTGGATGAACAGCGCTCCCACGGGAGGGACCTGTGTGGAGTAGTGCGCAAACAGAAGAGCAATACACGCACTTCCTGCTATCCCGACTGCCAGTGCCGTGACAAGAACCCATCCCAGCACAGCCTTGAGCCGGGGTCGCCCCCGATGTTTGGGTGAGTTGGCGCTTTCCATGCTCAAGTGGTTCCTCCTGAAGGTCATCATGGAGTCGCAGTATCCTGGGTTCCGTCAAGGGCAGACATGAACGCGAGCCGTCCGCTTCAGAACGAGTGCGGCACTAGCGCAGTGACTTCACCGTCTCCTTGCGAGCGGCAAAGTCCTGCAGAATAGATTCGAGGCGCTTGCGTATGTCCCTCAGTGTATCTCGGCGACCAAGGTCCTTGGGAGACTCGAAAGCAGTCTCGAGTCCATCGAGACTGTCGTATATCTGTGTCTCCAGCTGATAGACCCTGGACAGGATGTCGGGATCGAGCTGTTCATCGGTGAAGAATGTT
>JAPLGI010000027.1 GCA_026390245.1 Caldisericota bacterium | reverse complement strand
CAGGGGTAGAGCATCGGCTTCCCAAGCCGAGTGTCGCGGGTTCAAATCCCGTCTTCCGCTCCAGAGGCGGCATAGCCAAGTGGTAAGGCAAGGGTCTGCAAAACCCTCATACCCCGGTTCGAATCCGGGTGCTGCCTCCAGCATTTTATCCAGACATCCCTGCCGGGATGGCGGAACTGGCAGACGCACGGGACTTAAAATCCCGCGGTGGAAACACCGTGTGGGTCCAATTCCCACTCCCGGCACCACCGTTATGGCGATGGCAGCGTTATGTTCTGGATTGTGACGCCTGGCTCTCGACCTGCGTATGTCGGTAGATCCTCCAGGTGATGGCGGCACTGCCCATGTGCGACAGCGGGACAGAGATTTCTGGATTGGTGTCCGCGATCTGCGATCCCGACCCAAGCTGGATCCCCATGCTGGTTCCCGCCAGATACGTTTTCTCATACAGCAAGGCATCGATACCGTTCTTCTTGCGTACCGTCCCAAGGACAAAGATGCGGGCATTGCGGAAGTTCCGGTGCCTGACACGGCTTCTGAGCAAAAGAAAGACCCCAAGGTCGCGCCGCAGGTCCGACAACCCGTAGAGATGGCTGCTGGGAGCGTACCCCGTGTGCAGCCGATCATACTCTTCGATGACTTCGTTGAGATCAGGCAAGGTGACCGCCATCCCAATGACTGGATGGCCCGGCTTTCCCAAGTCCTCTACGACGAAGACCAGGTCTTCGATCGCGATCATCCTCAGGCCAGCTGCAAGATAGTCGAACTCCTCTTCAGAAAACCGTTCAAACTGGGGGTGGACGCGGGTGTCCCAGGCGACATTGTAGATTGTCTTGATTCGGGCGACTTCAGCGGCCCAGTCCCTGATCCTGACAGACCGGACGGCAACACCCTGGCGTGCCAGCCTCTGTTCGACGTCCTGTCCGCGCTCTCGCATCCTCACCAGGCGCTCCATGTACGGCGAAGCACTCTCGCGCGTCATGCGAAACGCGTACCAGTCGTTCTCCTTGACTCCCCACTGCTCCAGAAAGCGCGTGTAGTAGGGGGGCTGATACGGCTCCATGACCATGGGATGCTGGTCGAACCCGTCAACCAGAAGACCGTCCTCCCCGTTCGCGTTGAACCGTGCGGGCCCGATGACCTTCACGGCGCCGGCCTGCTCCAGATCGTCGGCAGCCGCCCCAAGCAGCGCAGCCGCAACACCGTCGTCGTCAATCGACTCGAACAGCCCGATCCACCCGATTGCGCCGTCGACCTCGGGCTCGCCGTAGGACCTGTCGATGAATGCTGCAATGCGACCCACGGCCTTGCCATCTTCATGGGCAACGTAGTACTGCAGGAAGGAGCAATGGTGGAAGAACGGGTTTGCACCGGGGAACTTCATTTTCCACCAGCTGCGGTCGGGGTTCAGGTCGCTCATTTCCGAAGCCAGGATGGGCATGACCTTGCGAGACTCGGGAGTGCTGTAGAACGGGATGCTCCAGCCTACGCAGATGAATCGCTTCAACTTGCCGGCGGCCAGCCCAAAGGATCCAGTCAATGAGACTGGCTGGGAAATGAGTCGCTCGACTGTCAATGTCATTTTCAAGATCCCTCCAGGCTGCTGTCCGTGACAGGAGCGGTCCTGTTCCAGTAGCTAGCCGCAGTTTCGCTGCTATAATAGAATTTGAGACTCGTCCTGGTGCCGCGCATCATGATACGCCAAACGAGCAATCTGTAAACTCATAGGATGTCCCGACACATGCCGCTCATACTGGAAAACCTTGAAAAGATGTACGGCGACCGCCTCCTGTTCCGGTCCGTGCACTGTGCCATCGGTGCCGGAGACAAGGTGGGCATCGTCGGTCCCAACGGAAGCGGCAAGACGACGCTTCTTCGCATCCTTGCCGGAACTGACGATGAGTATGGTGGATCGGTCCAGGTCACCGGTGGGGACAGCTTCTGCTTCATCGACGCTGTTCCCGTGGATCCGGAGCGCACCGCGCGACAGATCGTTGCCGAGCCTTTTGAGCACCTCCGCGCTCAGGATGCGCGTATCCGCGAACTGGAACGCCTTCTCTCCACCGCCGCCGAGACGGACGACTACCTTGCCGAGCTCGCCCGGCAGACTGAACAGTTCGAGGCACAGGGGGGCTACGACTACATCGTCAACATGAACAAGGCCCTTTCCAGCCTTGGATTTGCCACAGAGGACCTGGACCGCCTTGCGGGAACGATGAGCGCGGGAGAAATCTCGCGTCTGCGCCTGTCGCGGCTGGTCAGCGACGCCAAGGACATCTGGCTGCTGGACGAGCCCACCAACTATCTTGACATTCCTGGCGTACAGTGGCTCGAACGACAGCTCAAGGGACTGCCGGCCACTGTTCTCGTGGCTTCGCACGACGCCTGGTTCCTGGACCAGGTCTGCAACAAGCTTCTGGTCATTGAAAATGGCACGCTGCGCCTGTTCGGTGGCGGGTACACCGACTACGTCCGCGTGAGGGATGCTGAGGCCGTCGACCGCGCCCAGCACGATGCTGAACTCAAGCGGGAGATCGAACGCATGCGCCAGTACGTGGAAAAGTACCGGTACGGCACCCGCGCAAGCCAGGCTGCGTCGCGCGAGAAGGCAATGGAACGTCTCAAGGCCAGGGTCCAGAGTGAGCCCGTCTCAACACGCAAGCGTGTCCACGTGCGGCTGCACAACACGGGAGAGAGCGGAGAGATCGCACTGCGCCTTGAACATGTGGCCAAGTCTTATGGTGACCGGGCGATTCTCAGCAAGGCAAATGTCACCATCCTGTCTCGTCAGCATGTGGCCATTCTTGGCCGCAACGGGGCTGGGAAGTCGACACTCCTTAGCATCGCGATGGGACAGATCGTTCCGGAGTCCGGTGACATCTACTGGGGCCCCAGTGTACGGTATTCCTTCTTCCCTCAGAACTATACGCTGTTCGAGAAGGAGACCGCAATGGAGTGGATCACTGCGCGCCGTCCGCAGATGATCGTCTCTGCGGTCAAGGGACTGCTGGGCAGTTTCGGCTTCTCCGCCGACCAGATGGATCAGCAGACCGGGGCGATGAGCAGCGGGGAAAAGCAGCGTCTGCTGCTGGCGCTGCTGTCCACAGAAACAGCCAACATGATCATCCTGGACGAACCGACGAACTTCCTCGATATCCAGACACGGGAGTCCCTCGCTGCAACGCTCCGGGCGTTTGAGGGGACGGTGTTGTTCGTATCGCACGACCGTACGTTCATTGACGCAGTCGCCGACCACATCGTCTTCATCGAGCGCGGCAAGGTGTCAGTGCTGGAGGGCAACTACTCCGTCAACCGGCAGGAACTGTTCAGCGATCGTACCCTTCGTTCGCTACAACCCGGTCGGGGAAACGTCCAGAACAACGCCACGTCCACTCGAGCCTCACACAATCGGCTGGTAGCACTCGAAGCTCGTGTACGGCTTCTGGAGCGTCAGATCGGCGACATTGAGCAACAGCAGTTCGACCTCACGAAGAGGCTCCAGGAAGAAGGGCCTGCCATGCAGGGAGCCGACATCACGTCGCTGTCGGTCCATATCCACGAACTGCAGGTACGACGGGAAGAGCTGTTCGAGGAGCTGGCAATCGCTGAAGAACGGTTCCTACAGGCCTCGGCGTCGTGATTCGATCTCCTGGAGCAGTTCCTCGCGCGACGTGAACCCCCCTCGCTCCAGCAGGTCGTCCGAGAGATCATACAGGAGAGCTCTTTTCAGATAGTCCCGTTTCGTTATCAGGAGCTTGCGTCCGAGGAGTGATACCAGAGCCTTGTCGCTGGTGACTCCCCGAAGCTGGAGAATCTCCTTCCGGGTCAGTGCCCCCTTCGTGATGATGAGCGCCAGGACTTCCATGGCCTGCCTGGAAAGGCCTACCTTGGGCCTGGGTTGCGGTGGCTCTGGCGTAAGCTTGTCAGGAACCGAGAAGCAGAACTTCTGGCCGTCCTGGACGAGACGGACGCCTCGATTCGCGTAGTCGGCCTGAAGACTCTCCAGA
>JAPLGI010000051.1 GCA_026390245.1 Caldisericota bacterium | reverse complement strand
TCCCAGTCTGCCCAATTCCAGTCTGGTTGCAAGAGGGCGTCAAACGCGGCACGCCCGTGGTGCCAATGAATCACTTGGCTTTCAGACGATTGTCTTTGGCCCGTACGCCCGAGTCAGTCGATGTCTCGCGAAAAGGGATAGAGGGCCTCAGACAGTTCCTGCATCGTGTAGGGCTTGCCGATGGCACCAGCGAATCCGTATGCCGAGAAATCGCTCATGGCTGCGTCGTCCGAGTACCCGCTGGAGACAATGGCGTGCGCTGTCGGAAACCGGCCCAGGAGTCTTGTGACCGTTTCTTTGCCTCCCATGCCGCCCGGAATCGTCAGGTCCATGATGACGACATCGAATGCGTTTGGAGTACCCTCTGCCAGAGCGTAGACGTCGAGAGCCGTCTGGCCGTCCGGGACGGCGACTGCCGTGTAGCCAAGACGCTTCGCCATGGCACAGATGACGTCAGCAACGGTCTGCTCATCGTCCATGACGAGAACCCTGCCTTTTCCCATCAGGGGAGCTGTGTGAATGCTCTCTTCCCGCGGCTTGCCAGTCGGTCGGGCCTCAGATGCTACCGGCAGGCAGAAACGGACAGTTGTGCCGACACCAGGACAGGAATCGATCTCCATGTCGCCACCGTGCCTGCGGATGATGGAGCGGGCGATCGGGAGTCCCAGGCCATGGCCAATGGACCTGGTCGTGAAGTAGGGATCGAAGATGTGTACAAGGTCCGCTGCCTTGATACCGGCACCCGTGTCTTCGACGGTCGCAACCACGTATACTCCGGGGACAGCATCTGCAAGCTTGCGAACACCGTCGAGCTGCTGTCTGCGGGCCGTCACGGTGACCGTTCCACCTGACGGCATCGCCTGCCGCGCATTGAGGACGAGGTTCCGAACGACCTGCGCGATCTGATTTCGGTCGGCGTTGACCAGTGGCAGTGACGGCTCGATGTATACCTTGATTGCAACATTGGATCCACTGAGCGTGAAGTGTGCGGTCTCACTGATCAGTCCACTGACATTGAGGTCTTCCTTGACGGGAGCGCCTCCGCGGGCGAAAGTCAGCAGCTGGCTTGCCAGTGCGCGAGCGCGTTCGTGTTGAAGTCATGGGCAACCCCTGCAGCCAGGTTTCCCAGTGACTCCAGAGCCTGCGCATGGGACAGCTCATACTCGGCCAGCCTCACTGGAGGCTGTGTGGTCGCGGTCTTAAGGGAATCGCAGGACGGTTCTGATGCTGCGACCCCCTCCTTGTTGCTCTCGTCCTTCTCGGCACTGCCATCACCGCGTTGCTGTTCTCGTCCCTTCATGTAAGCCCCCTCAAAAATGAGTATAGGCGGCGAGACCTGTCTTGCAAGGTTGTCGTGATTGCAGGTTGACAGGAAGGACGCGAGCTGTTTGACATTGGCAAGGCGACCCCATATGCTGGTAGCCGAATGCAATCACAGAGGAGTCCGGTGGAACCGCAAGCTGACGATGATGCTGTCGGACCTGCTGGCGGTCACGGCTACCATCGCCGCGCTGGTGCTGTACCTGTCGGGGCATCTGCAAATCTGGCACCTGTATGTGGCGGCTTCGATGCAGGGGCTGGGATCGGCGTTCCAGTGGCCTGCCTGCTCGGCCGCCATCTCGCAGATGATGCCCAAGCAGCACTATGCGCGCGCCAGCGGGCTGATGTCGCTGGCTGATAGCGGTTCAATCATCGTTGCGCCGATCCTGGCTGGATTCCTGATCCGTTTCATCCACGTCGGGGGCATCCTGACGATTGACATCGTCACCTTCGGCTTTGCCGCTCTGGCCCTGCTGTCCTCATGCCTGGGCACCATGGTCAACGGGCTCTCCCAGTCGATCTGGCAGGCCAAAGTACCCGCCGGGCTTCAAGGACGCGTGTTTTCGGCAAGGCGCATGATCGCCTGGATCGTCATGCCCATGGCGACCCTGTTGGCGGGTCCCCTGGCAGACAGGGTGTTCGAGCCGGCGATGCGCACAGGCGGCGTGCTGGTCCCCCTGTTCTCGCGCGTCGTCGGGACCGGTCCCGGGGCAGGAATGGCAGTCTTGTACCTGTTGAGCGCCACGGCGGCTTCTGTGGTCACGCTGGCGGGATTCCTGATACCGCGTCTGCGCGATCTTGAGAAGTTGCTACCGGATCACGACACAACACCGGCATCGAACGACGTGGCGTAAACTGCGTATTGCATGATGCACCTTACGCCACGGCTGTGAATCTGCTCCTGAGATCATTGACCCCAAGGCGTGACTCGGGGTTTCAGGCGTTTAGGAGTCTTGTGCGCCTCAGCCCAGCTTCTTGGACCAGAGTCCGTGGATGTTGCAGTATGCACGTACCTCAAGCAAGTCCGCGATATCGTGACCGATATGCACTTCAGGCTGGTCCCCGGGATGCAGGGGAATCCGCATGACCTTTCCGTTCTTCATGAATACTTCGATCCACTCGATGTAGTGTTTCTCTTCCATTGGATGCGGAACGGAGCCGATCTTGATCGTCGTCCCATGCTCAGCCTTTTCAACAACCGGCAGGTGCTTCTCGTTTCCGGCATCAGTGGATTTTGCAGCCATCAACGTCATTGGCTGCCCGCAACAAACAAGCGTTCCCGTTCCCTCATGAGTCATCTCGACAGTGTTCCCGCAAACTTCGCACTTGTAGATCTCGTACTTCTGTGTCATTCCGTTTCCTCCTGGTCTTGCCTAACCGAATCGCCGGATCGCTCGAGGCCATCTATGTCTATTGTAGCACGGTTGTCTGTTACCCTATCCGCGTTTGTGTGAAGTA
>JAPLGI010000083.1 GCA_026390245.1 Caldisericota bacterium | reverse complement strand
AGTACAAATGAGGCACTCACTGCACATCTTGGGGCAACCATGAGAACCGCGGGCCTTCGTATGGCGGTCAATTTCGTACTGAACCGTTTTCGACAGCCCGAGAATGTCACGCTTCTGCCATAGGTGCGATTGTCCCCGATTATGCGGATTCAAGAGGCCGGCGCGGCCAAGCCGGCTTCACAGCAGAAAACCATGTACGAGAAGGAGTCCATGATGCTCGCAGAAGTGAAGGACCTCACGAAGCGATTTGGCAAGCTGACCGCCGTGGACGGCGTGCACTTCAGTATTCCCGCGGTCGAGGCCTTTGGCCTTCTTGGGCCAAACGGGGCCGGCAAGACGACGACCGTCTCCATGATGTGCGGCCTGGTCGTGCCCTCCGGCGGAGACGTCGTCATCGACGGCCACAGCATCCTCAGAGACCCAATGGCGGTCCGCCGCTCGATCGGCGTCGTGCCGCAGGACATTGCGCTGTATCCGACACTGTCCGCCCGGGAGAACCTCGCGTTCTTCGCGCGCATGCAGGATGTCCCCACCGACACGCTCGCCGCTCGCGTCGACGCCGTCCTCGACATCGTCCAGCTGGCCGACCGCCAGAAGGACCGTGTGGAGACGTATTCGGGCGGCATGAAGCGCCGCATCAACATCGCAGTCGGCCTGCTCAACCAGCCCAAGCTCCTGATCCTCGACGAGCCGACCGTAGGCGTGGACCCGCAGTCGCGCAATAGCATCCTCGAGACCCTGAAGGAACTCAACCGTCAGGGCATGACACTTCTGTATACGAGTCATTGCATGGAGGAGGTCGAGTTCCTCTGCACCCACATCGCGATCATCGACCATGGCAAGGTCATCGCGGACGGTACACAGCGAGACCTGCGTCTCCAGGCCGGCAACAAGGACATCATCAGCATACAGCTGGAACGGGGGGCTGGCGATGTCGTCCGGGACCGCCTTGCGGCACTGCCGGGAGTCGACAGCGTCGAACTGCGCGACAAAACGGTCCGCATCGCCACGGACCAAGGCCGGTCCCTGCTCGCCGGGGTCATCTCGGCACTCGACGATGCTGGCTATCCCGTCATGACCATCGACGTGAAGGAACCCAACCTGGAAGACCTGTTCCTGAACCTTACCGGGACCAGCTTGAGGGACTGACGTGAAGTTCTGGCACATCGCGGTCAAGGACCTTAAGATCCGTGTCCGGGACAAATCCGCATTCGTGGTCCTGATGATCATTCCCATGGTGATGATCATCATCCTGGGAACGGTCTTCAACTGGGCCGGGAGCTCTTTCACGGCGAACCTCACCCTCGTCGACCTTGACCGCGGCGACATGGCCAGACGCCTGGCGCAGGACGTCTTCGCCAGTCCGCAGCTGAAGGACCTGCTCATCGTCAAGACCGTCGCCACCGAGGCCGAGGCACGTACGCTTGTCGAACAGGGCAAGACCGGTGCCGCTGTCATCATCCCCACAGGGTTCAGCACTGACGTGGCTGCCGGCACCAGGGTGTCCATCGTCGTTCTGGGCAATCCCGAGACGGCAACGCAGGCCGGCGTCATCCGCAACGTCGTGGAGTCCTTCACCGCGGAGGTCCAGCGCAGGCAGCTGGCTGCATCCATCGCTGTCCGGACGCTTCAGCAATCCGGAACAGTCCCGCAAGAGCGCATGCAGGAGGCCATCCAGTCGGTACTGGATGAAGTTGGCACGTCAGGGCAGACGGGAACCGTGTCCGTGAAGACGACGACACAAGAGGGCCTCAAGGTGCCCAGGGCTCTGGACTACTACGCTGTGGGCATGGCTCTGCTGTACTTGATCTTCACCGCC
>JAPLGI010000066.1 GCA_026390245.1 Caldisericota bacterium | reverse complement strand
ACGAACGTGTGTCCTTGTTCCACCAGACACTGCAAACTCTGTTATGATAGCAGGACATCGCCGGATTGCCATGGACTCCGGACTCTGGCGCTTCATGAAGTCGTGGGAACCCATGCGTCATCACTTCTCAGGAGATCGGGCTGGATCCCTGGTGCTGCGGATGCCTGCAGGATGCCACCAGCTCATCGACGCGTGCGTGGACGTGTGGGGGCAGTTCTGCGGCAAGCGCTCGCTCGAGGAGCACTTCGTCAGCAATGCCATCGCTCCGAATGTAGTCCTCGATCAGCTTCACCTTGGCCTCCCTGCCTGGCATCAGCTGGTAGAGCACATACCAGTCCTCTAGCGACGAAAACGGGATTGTCACACCGTCCACGCTCTTGCGCATTGTGACAGACCTGTCGTCGAATGGAAACACATAGGTGCCGCTGCGGTGCCTGATCGCGAATCCAGCCATGACGTCGACGTCCGTCCCGTCGACGATGTACTCGAGGAACCGGCTTGTCGAGTAGAGGCTTCTAGCGGGGTCACCTGGCGCTTCACGGCCCAGACCGCCGAGGATCGAAGCGACCACATCTGCGTCTGCTTCACTGATAACAATGTCGATATCATGTGGAGCGTCGACCAGACCGTAGTAGTACAGCAGCACTGACGCACCGATACCCCAGTGAACACCAGCCTGGTTCAGTGCGCGCGCTATTCTCACGAGCGTATCGAAGAGCATCCAACCTCCCATGTGGTCGCGACGATTGCCAGCGACAGGCACACGAACAGTATAGCGACTTCGTGGGTTTCCACCTGCGCCGAGAAACGCCACACCCGCGTATGCGGGAGTCAATGCGTCTTGCTGCAGGACGGGCGATTGACTGCTATGGCGTGCTGCAATACACTTTTTGCATGACTACCCAGGAGTTTCTTGCGCTGGACTGGCATCTGTTGAAGGAAAGCCCACTTATTGCGCCACCCGGCCTGCTTTCTGGACCAATCATCGCCGATCCGACGTTCGTCGGCCCCGACGCCTCACCCGATGGCCTGTGGCACCTGTTTGCACATACCATCCATGGCATCGAGCACTTTGTCTCCAGGGATGGAGAAGCATGGACACATGCGGGCCGGGTGACGGGGAGGGCAATGCGCGCCTTCGTCGTCTTCGCGGACGGGACATACCATCTGTTCTATGAGCAACCCCGCTTCCAATACGCCGACATCATGTTCCTGTTCCATGTTCCGTGGTGTTCGCGCATCGTCCGCATTTCGTCGGCTGACCTGGTCCGCTGGTCGGCGCCCGTGCCCGTACTGGAGCCCTCACTGCCCTGGCATGCGGACAACCCCTACGGTGCTTCCGTTTCCAATCCGTGCGTCATCGAAGCAGGGGGCAAGTGGATCCTGTATTACAGTGCTGGTCTCACTCACGTGGCAGATTGCGGGTTCGAGGAGCCGACGCATATTGCGGCAGCTGTTGCGGAAACCGTCACTGGACCGTATACCCCGCTGCCGGAACCGTTGCTGTCCCCTCACGCAGATCTGCCCTTCTGCAACCTGTGTTGTGGCTCCATCAAGGTCATGAAGCTGGACGATGGCTTCGTGGGTGTTCAGAACGGTATCTACGTGGACAAGGACGGGAGATCCGGGTCGGCGCTGCTGCGTCTCACGTCCGCGGACGGCATCCATTTCGTCCATGTGGACCGTGAGCATCCTTTGTTCGCCCCGAACGAACAGGGAGGCGGCTGGATGCGCTCACACATATATGCCTGTGACTTCCGGCCGGTCCCGGCAATGAGTGCCTGGTATCTCTTTTTCAACGCCCGCAATGACTGGATCTGGACGCGCGGGCGTGAACGTATTGGTTGCCTGACGGCTCGGATGCAGCCGCAGGACATTTGAGCTGAGGAGAGCACTCGTGAGCAAATTCAGTGTCAAGACGTGGGCGGCACTGTCCCTGCTGGGCCTGGCTGGGCAGCTGGCCTGGGTAGTCGAGAATCTCTGGTTCAACGGCTACGTGACCGCCGTGACAGGCGCTCGCGCAGTGGACGCTATCGCGTGGATGGTCGCGGTCTCGGCCGCTACCGCGACGCTGACGACCATGGTCATGGGAACGCTGTCGGATCGTCTGAGGCGCCGCAAGCCGTTCATCGTCTTCGGATATGTCATCTGGGGCATCACGACGGCCCTATTTCCCTTTGTCACGGCGCTGCCGTCTTCCCTGCTGGTCGTCGGCATCGTGGTTGCCGATGCCGTGATGACGTTCTTTGGATCGACCGCCAACGACGCTGCCTTCAATGCGTGGGTCACGGACATCACCCCGTCTGTCAGGCGTGGCCGCGTCGAAGGAGTCCTGTCGGCCCTGCCCCTGTTTGCCATCATCATCACATCCGTGCTGGCCGGCATCATGACCAAGACGACCGGCGAAGGATATGTTCCATTCTTCTTCGTGATCGGTGGATTCGTCACTGTCTCGGGTCTCGTCAGTGTATTCCTCATCAAAGATGACCCCCGGCTGGTCGGCATGGGAAAGGGAGCGGAGGACAAGTTCACAGCGCAGTTCTTCAAGGTGTTCCGCCTGAGCACCATTAGACAGCATCCAGAACTCTTTCTCGTGCTGTCCGCGATCTTCCTGACGGGTTTCGGCGACCAGATCTACACGCCATACGTCATCCCGTACATGACCGGCTATCTCGGGCTGACGCAATCCGAGTTCACTATGATCCTCGCGTCCGGCATGCTCGGCGGTGGCATCCTCTCGTTCTTCCTGGGAGTCCTCGCGGACAAGTTCGACAAGCGCCGCCTGGCGCTGGTGACACCGATCCTCCAGGCTCTCGCCATGTACAGCATGTCGGTGGCCCAAGGCAAGGTGGAGCTGATCCTGGCATTCCTGGTCATGACAGCGACGACAACCTTCAGCGCGATCGTCATCACCGCCATGGCGCGTGACCTCATGCCGCGCGACCAGGTTGGCCAGTTCCAGGGAATCCGGATGATCTTCTACGTGGCACTGCCCATGATGACCGGTCCCTTCGTCGGCAACTACGTCATCAAGACGCTGGGCGTGTTCAGGAATGGACAGTACCTGCCGGGACCGTCATTGTTTGCAGTGTCTGCCGGCGCCATGCTGCTGACCATGATCCCCGTCATTATGCTGAACCTGAGGCGCAGGACGCCACAAGCATCATAAATGGACATGAACCAGTGGCAGCCGGCCGGCGGCCAAATCATGACGCGGTGGGCGCGTGACGTCGACCCTGGCGCACCCCTGCCGGAATACCCCAGGCCACAGATGGTCCGCCCGGACTGGTTGAACCTGAATGGTCTGTGGTCGTATGCGGTCACGCCGGGAGAACCACCGGTCGCGTACCAAGGCCGGATCCTGGTACCGTTTCCGATCGAGTCATCGCTGTCCGGTGTCGGAAGAGCACTGCTTTCACACGAGACGCTGTGGTACGAACGCGTGTTCGACGTGCCTTCGGCATGGGCCGGCCGACACGTCCTGCTCCATTTCGGCGCCGTCGACTGGCTGGCTGTCGTTTCACTAAATGGCAAGCTGCTGGGGGAGCATCGTGGCGGCTACCTGCCATTCTCATTCGACATATCGTCGTTGCTCATCGAGGGAGCCAATGAACTGGTCGTCCAGGTCCAGGACCCGACCGACGCGTCGTCTCAGCCGCGCGGCAAACAGACCCTGAAGCCTGGTGGCATCCTGTACACGGCGGTTTCCGGCATCTGGCAGACAGTCTGGCTCGAACCGGTGCCCGAACTGCACATCGAGTCTGCCACTGCAACGCCGGATGTGGGGACGGGGACCGTGTCGGTGCGGGTACTGACGACCGCTGAAACAGATGTCGACATCACTGTCCGTGACGGAGACCGGGTGATCGCACAGGGCGCGGGGTCCTCGGGAACACCGATCTCTCTGAAGATACCGGGGGCACGCCTTTGGTCGCCCGATGACCCTCACCTGTACGATCTCGACGTGGCGATTCCCGGTGGAGACGAAGTCACTTCCTATTTTGGCATGCGCTCCTTTGGCATAGCGCATGACCTACAGGGTCGCCAGCGGCTGACCCTGAATGGCGAATTGTACTTCCAGCATGGACTTCTGGACCAGGGCTACTGGCCGGATGGCCTGTACACGGCGCCGACCGACGATGCACTTCGCCATGATGTTGAACTCACTCGCCGCCTGGGCTACAACATGATCCGCAAGCACATGAAGGTCGAGCCGTTGCGCTGGTACTATCACTGTGACCGTCTGGGCGTCATCGTCTGGCAGGACATGCCCAGCGGCGGCGACGCCCGGAACCAGATGTGGCTGGGACTTCTCGCCCTCATGGGCGTGCATATGCGCGACGACATGCCCGGCGGTCGGCGCCGGCTGGGACGCGAGGATGGCATGGCGCGCCGAAGTTTCCTGGGAGAGCTGACTCAGATGGTTGATCACCTGAAGGGTGCGACCTGCATCGCCTGCTGGGTACCATTCAACGAAGGCTGGGGACAATTTGATGCAGCCACCACGGCTGACCTGGTCAGGCGGCAGGACCCGACCCGTCTGGTCGACCATGCAAGTGGCTGGTTTGACCAGGGTGGTGGGGATTTAGCCTCGGTTCACCGATACATGCTGCGGCTGGTCTCACTCCACAGAAGACGCAGACGCTGCTTCGTCATGTCCGAATACGGAGGCTACAACCTGCTGGTCACGGACCATGTCTGGCGGTTCGACAAGGTCTTCGGATACCGGCATTTCACGTCACGGGCGCAGCTGCTTGAGGCGTATCGGTCTCTCATCGAAGATCAGCTGAGGCCTCTCATCGACAGTGGACTGAGCGCTGCTGTGTACACCCAGACCACCGACGTCGAGCAGGAGACCAATGGTGTGGTCACGTATGACCGCGAGGTCGTCAAGTTCGATGAGTCAACGTTCCGCCATATCAACGAGAGCGTCTGGCGTCGTTTCGGCGCACACCGCTAGACGGAAGGCGGAGCTCGGGAGACATCTCCCGAGCTCCGCCTGATCCTCCCGCACGAAGGCCTGCTATTGCTGAGTGATGCTCACCGAGCCCACGCCGACATTGAGGTTGATGCTCAGTGTGATGGCACTGGAGCCATATGCCGCGTTGTGATACGTATTGCCGTCCTGTATGAAGCCCGGCGTGCTGATCGAACCGATACCTCGCTTGGCTTCGACCGTGACTCCGACGTTCCTCGGGACGACCAGCTTGATGCTGCCGACGCCACCGTCAACATGGACACTTGCACTGTTCTTCCAGTCGCCGGTCAGGTCGATATTGACCGACCCGACGCCGGTCTTCACGTCCATCGACGTCATTGCCCCTGGGGAGCCTTTGATTGATGCGCTGGAGGCTCCCGCATCGACAATCAGGGTGTGGACCATCATGTCACTGAGGTCCAGAACTGTATTCCCGGCCCCAGTCTTCACTTCCATGTCGATAGGCATCGAACTGTTCAACCGGATGTTCCAGTCATATTGGTATTTGGTGCTGAAGGAGTGGGTGTCGCTGGGCTCGCGTATGAGAAGGGCTCCCTGGCTGTTGGTCACGACATAGTCGACAATGGGTTTCCATGCGGGGACGTTGTACAGGAATGTCGCGTCCATGAGGTCCAAAGCTCCTCCCTGTACGTTCACTTTCCCTGCGCCCATTCGAAGTTCCACCCGCGCACTCTGCGCACTCTGCGTTCCGACCGACTTGTCCTCGGTCATGATGTCGCCGGCAACCGGCTGATCAGCGGAGTTGGGGCCCCACCATGTCGTGCTTGAAAAAACACCCGTAGTATACAGCCCACCAATGACCAGAAGAGCAACTACCAGAAAGACGGCCAGTCCCTTCATCTTGTACCTCCCAGCGGGCGGGCACAGGGGTTCCTGTGCTGTTTCATTTCACGTCCGCGCGTTGTTGTTCGTTCACCTTGCGTACGGTTCGGACGGCCAAGAGGTTACATCATCACAAACGCGGAGTCCGCGATCATTTCGCGTCCGAAGAAGAGCGTGGGCTGCGATGCAGTACCGGCGCAATCGAGGCCAACTGCTCGCGCCGCGTCTCTATGGACGCGCCAGACCCTGGACAGTGTGCACTTCAGGTGTGCCCACCGCGACAACCATGTCGCCGCTGATCTCGAGTCCCCCGTTGCGCCCACGCCCTTCAAACAGCAGGACGTCTCCGTGCGCATGCCGCTCGATCAGGCGGACCTGGAGGACGGCGTTCAACTCTTCGACAAGCATCTTGGTCATGGCTCCAGCCCGAGGAGCAAAGACTTGACCCATGCCAGTCCGTCCGCCGCTCCAGACTTCCAGGACGCGATTCCTGTTGACCACTGTGAACTCGGCGTGCTCGTCATCATATGCGAAGTGTGCCAGTCGCGCCCCGTTCCAGGTTGTCCACCGGTAGAACTCGCCCCGGTAGAGGAACCCAACAATGAAGCCCCGAAGGACTCTGCCCGCCAGTGGGATGTCGGCGATCGAAGCAGTAAGACAAATATGGTCCTCATCAAAGTGATTGGACTGTGTCCACACCCAGGCGCGCGGGAATGCGCTGCCCCAGTCCCGCTCCATGTAGGCTCGTCCTCCGGTGAAGTCAATCTCATCGCCGTCGACAATGAGAGAACCAGTGATGCGGGGGTCGATGTTCGTAATGGCGTGATACCCCTCGAGAAATGGCAGGAAGGCCAGGGGCCCCATGGCGCCCGGAGCCCACGAGCGGATCGGCCAAGCCTGCGTCCGTGTGAATTGAAGGTCTCCGGACAGGTGGAGATCTGGGTCGTCAATGTCCAGATGCGCTGACGCAAGGCTGAAACGACTTTGGCCGACCGCTATGTCGAAGCGCTCGTGCGATGACCAGAACTGCTGGGTTGGATAGCGGTGCATCGTTGTGCGGCCAGTCCGTCCGTCGAGGAACTGGATGAAGCAATACTGCCTGGCCGGGTCGCGGTCCATCCAGATGCCGGGTATGATCGCCCACACGTGCCGCTCTGAAGGGTCGACAACTTTGAAGTACCACCCGTCAAATCCGCTGGAACGCCATCCGCGTCCGTGGAACATCTCTGGATGCCAGACGATGCCGAGGTGCGTCATGTGAAGAATGTCTCTCGGTCTGAGTCGAGGACCATGATGTCCATGCCAGTCTCTGCCATATTATCAGTATGGTCACAGGAACGCCTTGATACAAGAGCCCACCATGGTGTCCACATATCAGTGTCAATTTGAGGCATTGACTTCGTGGTGCATAGTCACAAACTATCAAAGATCGACTTCACGGTAGCCCGGTACGTACATGATGGGCATGATGCCGTGACACGAAGAACACGGGAAACCAGGAGGAATGCGTGAGAGTTATCATTGTTGGTGGAAATGCCGGGGGAGCTTCGGCCGCAGCCCGTCTGCGCCGCCTCGACGAACAAGCGGAGATTATCGTCTACGAAAAAGGACAGTACATCAGCTTCGCCAATTGCGGGCTTCCCTATCACATAGGTGGTGTCATACAGGATCGCGACCAACTGCTTGTCCAGACGCCGGCGTCGATGAAGGAACGGTTCAATATCGATTTTCTGACGGGGCGCGAGGTGACCAGCATCGATCGACAGGCACACACGGTCATGGTGAAGGATGTCGCCA
This sequence comes from Caldisericota bacterium, assembly GCA_026390245.1. GTDB lineage: Bacteria > Caldisericota > Caldisericia > Cryosericales > Cryosericaceae > Cryosericum. The sequence goes on along the minus strand of JAPLGI010000066.1, from coordinate 8,986 downwards.
CCGGGACTGAGACAGCTGACCACTATGACAAGCTGGTCCTGTCTCCTGGTGGTTCTCCCCTGCGCCCGCCTATCCCGGGTATCGACAGCGACGGCATCTATTCGCTCTGGACCATCCCCGATATGGACCGCATCATCGGGGCCGTGCACGCCGGTGCCAGGAAGGCCGTCGTCGTCGGAGGGGGCTTCATCGGTGTCGAAGTCGCCGAGAACCTGAGAGAGCAGAAGGTGGAGGTCGCACTGGTCGAGATGCTGCCACAGGTACTGGCGTTCCTTGACCCTGACATGGCTGCCTATGCCCATCAGGAACTTCAGATCCATGGTGTCGACCTGCACCTGGGCGATGGGGTCAAGTCGTTTGCAAAGAATGCGGATGGCACACTGACCGTAGCACTCTCTAGCGGGCAGCAGCTTGTGGCCGACATGGTCATCCTCTCCATCGGTGTACGACCAAACACCCAAATCGCCGAACGTGCTGGACTGACCATTGGAACTTCCCATGGCGTCTTCGTAGACGAGCATCTGCGCACCAGTGACCCCGACATCTATGCCATTGGCGACGTCATCGAGGTCGAGCACTTCGTGACCAAGAGCAAGGCACTCGTCCCGCTGGCGGGCCCCGCCAACCGGCAGGCACGTATCGCTGCCAACAACATTGCGGGACATGAAGATGTCTACAAGGGCACACAAGGGACTTCCATCGTCAAGGTGTTTGATCTCGCCGCTGGTGCCACGGGCGCCAGCTCAGCCCTGCTGATCAAACTTGGCATCCCTTTCCGAACGATTACCATTCATCCGGGATCGCATGCTGGATATTACCCCGGAAGTACCCCAGTCCACATCAAGCTTCTCTACAGTCTGGACGGCAAATTGCTTGGTGCCCAGGCCGCCGGCTATGACGGCGTCGACAAACGTATCGACGTCCTGGCCACGGCCATGCGCCTTGGCGCAACCGTCGATGACCTGACCGACCTCGAGCTCGTCTACGCCCCACCCTACGGCAGCGCCAAGGACCCGGTCAACATGGCAGGCTTTGTGGCTCAGAATGACCTTGAGAACCTGGCACCCTCCGTTGACACAGAGCACTTGGCCGAAGAACTCGCGAAGGGAGCCGTCCTCCTGGATGTCCGTCAGCCCGAGGAGACCGGCTGTGGCATCATCCCAGGCGCACTTACCATCCCACTCCCCGAACTGCGTGACCGGCTAGCCGAGTTGCCCGCAGGGAAGAAGATTATCCTCACCTACTGCAAGGTCGGCCTGCGTGGCTATGTAGCGCAGAGAATCCTGACTCAGAACGGGTTCCAGGTCGCCAACCTCACCGGTGGCTATACAAGCTGGGAGGCTTCCGTGAACCACGGCATCGAAGAACAACCCGAACGACCGGAGCGTGAGGCGGACGACCAGCAGACGTGTACGAGTGAGCCCTGCGCTGCGAAGGTGGCGCTGCTGACACCCCCTGCGGCTGCTTCCATCAAGACTGTTGAGATCGATGCTTGTGGACTGCAGTGCCCGGGACCGCTGCTCAAACTGAAGGAGGCTCTCGCACAGACTGGGCCCGGTGATCTTATCAAGGTGACAGCATCCGATCCAGGCTTCTACCCTGACGTCGCGGCATTCGCGCAGGCTCAGGGACTGGAATTGGTGGACAGGCAGCGGGGCAAGCTGGTCACGGCGACCCTGCGGAGACCCGCTCAGACGGCGATCCCGGCGGCGGGATTCCAGATTGTCCCGGGCAAGAGCGACGATCACGCGACGCTCATCCTGTTCAGTAATGATCTGGACAAGGTCATCGCAGCGTTCATCATCGCCAACGGTGCACAGGCCATGGGTAAGAAGGTCAGCATCTTCTTCACCTTCTGGGGCCTGAATGTCCTGCGCAAAGACGAGAACGTGCGCATCAAGAAGACGTTCATCGAAAAGATGTTTGGCATGATGATGCCGCGTGGCGCCACACACCTCATTCTGAGCAAGATGCACATGATGGGGATGGGCACGGGCATGATCCTCGGCCTCATGAAGAAGTACAATGTGACTCCGGTCGAGGCAATGATGCGGTCCGTACTCGACGGTGGCGGTAAGTTCATCGCCTGCACCATGTCCATGAACCTGATGGGCATCCACCGCGAGGAACTCATCGACGGCATCGAAGAGGGCGGCGTGGCGACCATGCTGGGCGACGCCGACCAGGGGCACATCAACTTCTTCATCTAGCCAATCTGTCCTGAACCGGTTCTATGAGTGGTGAGAGCCTGTGGCATACGCGCGCAGGCTCTTCTCTTTGGCGAGAACGGTTCTGTAAAATGTGTAGACCTGACCCCGGTTCAAGACAAACGAAAGCCCCGGCTTGCGCCGGGGCTGGTTGGGTTCGTGGACGAAAACGTCCTTGTCGCCGTCATCACGAGTAATGAAACCATAACCCTTCTCTGCGTTGAACCACTTGACTTTGCCTGTAAGCACTGAAACCTCCATAAAACTTGGCATGTACTATCTTGCCATAGAGCAGTATATGAAGTATCTTCCCCGATACAAGTGCCGCGTTCCAGCGCGTCAATTCATCATGTATTCGCATTGTCTGCCTGTGTACCATTTCCGTGAATGCAGGACTGACTGAAACTGAATCCTGCGCGCTATTTCGTCTCCGATGGCACGATCCCGTAGATCCTCGAATACTTCTCCTTCACCTGTTTCATGAAATAGCGGTAGTCCAGCGGCTTGCCAGTTACCCGCACGACAAGATCCTTTGGATCGTACAGGGCGCCGTACTGGTGAATCCTTGTCCGCTGCCACTCACGCAGCACATCCAGGCGACCTGAGGCGATCTGTCCGTCGAGGTCCGCGATCTCCTGTCTGGCTGTGTCCATGAATTGCGCAGCGTAGAGATTCCCGAGCATGTACGACGGGAAGTATCCAAACAGGCCGCCTGCCCAGTGGACATCCTGCAAGACGCCATGAGCATCATCGGAAACCTCAACGCCAAGGTACTCTTTCACTTTGGCATTCCAGAGGTCCGGAAGGTCAGCCACTTCGACCTTTCCGTTGATGAGAGCTTCCTCGATCTCAAAGCGCAGCATGATATGCAGGTTGTACGTAACCTCGTCTGCCTCGATCCGCACCAGCGATGGTTCTGCGACGTTGATCGCTTGGTAGAAATCCTCGACAGGGACGCCCTGAAACTGCGCGAAGCGGCTCTGAAAGCGCGGATAGTAGTACTGCCAGAAGGCCTCCGAACGACCGACAAGGTTTTCCCACGTTCTGGACTGTGACTCGTGAATTCCCATGGAAGCCCCCTTATGGATGGGCATCCATCGGTATTCCTCAGAAACACCCTGCTCATAGAGGGCGTGTCCTCCCTCGTGCATCGTCGAGAAGAGTGCTGAAGCGACGTTGTCCTCATGGTAGTGGGTCGTCACGCGGACATCGCCAAACCCGATGCCTGTGGTGAAGGGATGTGCTGTCTCATCGATCCGCCCACCGTCAAAGTTGTAGGTCATGGTCTTGAGAATGTCGTGGCACATCTGTTCCTGGGCTCCCTTATCAAACGTTCCCCTCAGGAACGAGGTGTCGGGCCGCTTTCCTTCCTCCCGCAACTGTCGGATGAATGGCACCAGCTCGGACTTGAGGCCGCCAATGATGACCTTGAGGTCTTCCGTGGTTACGGAAGGCTCATAGTCATCCAGCAGGACGTCATATCTGTTGGTCTCGTAGCCGCAGTATTCGACGAATTCCTTCTGGAATGAAATGATCTCCTCGAGGCGAGGGAGGAACATCGCGAAGTCGGATTTGGCTTTTGCCTCCTGCCATGCATACTCGCCTTTCGAGCAGGCGACGGTGAATTTCTCGTACCTGTCGGCAGGGATGGCCGAGACCTTACGGTACTGCTTCGTCTCGAGCTCCACGTTTCTCCGGTCGACCTCGTTCAGCTGCCGACTCACGGAGGGTCGATTGAAGTATTCGACAAAGGCAGCCATCCGAGGAGCAGTCGACATCTCGAAGGCCGTCCTGCCCAGCTTGCCTGCCACCATTGATCGGTCTGCAGCTGCCTTTGGAGGCATCTTTGTCCTCATGTCCCATTCGACGAGCGCCGCCGCACTGGTGTAGCTCGTGATCTCTTTGCAATAGTCGTAGAACTCCCTGATGTCCATTGTCACCCTCCCCGCTGAGTATCATCCAGCACAGCATAGCATATGAGTGGTGCGGGCCCATGTCAATCGGTATCCGTACGATCAGGCTGGAACATGGAAAGTCCCCGGCATGGGCCGGGGACTCGATTGGGTTCAGGTGTCAGTGATCAGGCTCTGGCCTGGACGTCCTTCGCCTGCGGGCCCTTGTCGCCCTGCACAACTTCGAACTCCACGACGTCGCCCTCTTTCAGGGACTTGAAGCCGGAGCCGATGATCGCACTGTAGTGGACGAAAACGTCCTTCTCGCCGTCATCACGAGTGATGAAGCCATAGCCCTTCTCTGCGTTGAACCACTTGACTTTACCTGTAAGCACCGACAACCTCCATACACAATTCTGGCTTATCCTATCTTGCCATAATCAAGTATACGATTTCAAAAAAAACGCGTCAAGACCCTTGTGAAAACATTGAGTCAATTGACGTGGCCGTACTACGCTCAGTTTCGCCGCAATCATTCTGGCAAGCAGAGAAAAGCCGCATATACTCTCCTTTGAAAGACGCTGATCCACGGGGAGGAACCCTTGCAGGTTGCAGGAACACCGCTTAAGGTCCTGATTGTATACTACTCCTCCGCCGGCCACACACGGACCATCGCTGAACAGCTTGCCAAGACGGCGCAGGCAGATCTGGAGGAACTCCGGGCCGTGGGCGAGCCTCCTGGAACGGGGGCACGGCACTATTTCTGGGCATTGCGCCGCCTCCTGCTGTCTCAGAAGCCAGTCCTGCTCCCCGTCCAACATGACGCTTCAGCCTATGACCTCATCATGCTGGGCAGTCCAGTGTGGCTAGGAACGTTCAGCCCCGCTCTTCGCAGCTATATACGGACAGCTCCCCTCGCTCACAGGCACGTGGCACTTTTTTGCAGCTATCGCAATGCTCCAGGATCAGCATTCAAACATGTTTCCCGCATGCTGAGGGCATCGATTATCCTGGAGAATACGCTCAGTTTTCTCGATCCTGTTGCAGCAGGAACAGGTATCATCGCTATAAGGGCTCAGCGGTGGGTGCATGAACTGGAGATCTCCCTGTCTGGACAGGCCGCAAACCGGCTGTAACCTGGCTGGCCCGCTTGCCGTATACGAAGTGAACGGCTCGCCACTGAGACGGTACTGAGCCCGGTCTTCTGGCAGCCTGCACAAGGGGGTACGAGATGAACAACGATGAACAGCACGAACGTAACACGAGAGCCCTCGGGCTTCTGCTTTTGGCCGTCGGAGCCTGGATCTTGATCGCCAGGTTCATTCACATCAACCTTGGAGATTGGCTGTGGCCCTTCTGGATCATCGTCCCCGGTGGGATCATCATGGCACTCGGCTTCCGCGATACGCACCGTGGCAACGAGGGTCTGGTCACGTTCGGCAGCATCGTAGCCGTAACGGGCATCATTCTCTTCGTCCAGAATATCACAGGGCAATGGCAGAGCTGGGCATATGCGTGGGCTCTTCTATTCCCGGGCAGCATCGGTGTCGGCCGGTACCTGTGGGGCAAGCGCACGGGCAATGTGGCGGTGGTGCGCTCTGCGGAGAAGACTCTGCGGGTCGCGTTCGTCCTCTTCCTTGCGTTTGCAGTCTTCTTCGAAGTCGTGCTCGGGATCGGCGGCTTCCGACTTGGTGCAGCTGGACGTATCGTGTTGCCGGTGCTGCTGATCGCGGCGGGTGTCGCTATCTATGTGACGTCCATAAGTGGCGGACGTGGCAGTGTCGTTCAGCCGCCCGCTCCTCCTCAGGTAATCTCTGCGCCGCCACAGCCACCTGTGCAGCAGGACAACCACCCAGGTCCGGGTTGACAGTTGGAGGGCAGTTCCTATAGTAAGAGGCACCCATCCCTCTTGACCCTGAGGCATGAATGACACGACGCTTTCCTGTCCGAACCCTGACGACTGCTGGCCTGTTGCTGGCGATTGGGTTGCTGCTGCCAATGGTGTTTCACTCCCTGTTTGGAGCGGGAGGCGGCAGGACCCTTCTCCCCATGCACTATGCTGTCCTCCTTGGTGGACTTCTGCTGGGCCCCGTTGCAGGGGCCTTCCTCGGCATCACTACCCCCGTGCTCAGTACGCTCATGACGGGCATGCCTGCAGTCGCCATCCTGCCGCCTATGGTCGTCGAGCTGGCTGTCTACGGTCTGGTTGCGGGAGTCGGACGTCGCAATGGACACTTTGCGCCGCTCTGGTCGCTTCTCCTTGCCATGGTTGCGGGTAGAATCGCATTGGGTTGTGCGGTCGCCCTGCTGGGGCCGCTCATCGGACTGAAGGCCGAACCGGTTGCCTACGTTCTTGCCAGCGTTGTCACGGGTCTTCCCGGCATTGCCGTGCAGGTCGTGGTCATCCCGCTCCTTCTTGTGCGCGGGCGTCTTGAACGATTGGTGGCGCAGGCGTAAGGTACGACGTTTCCACAGAGGGTTCACGATGTCTTCCGTGCAAAGCTGGTATGCTGAATACAAATAGAACTCTTGAGGAGGAATTGCATGTATGAAGTAGTATTGCTCAGGCATGGCGAAAGCACATGGAACAAGGAGAACCGGTTCACAGGGTGGACCGACGTTGATCTTTCTGACAAGGGCGTTGCTGAGGCACACGACGCAGGCAAGCTCCTGAAACAGGGTGGGTTTGCCTTTGACCTGGCGTACACGTCAGTCCTCACGCGCGCTATCCGCACCCTGTGGATTGTCCTCGACGAGATGAACCTCATGTGGGTGCCGGAGGTGCGCAGTTGGCGCCTCAACGAGCGCCATTATGGGGCATTGCAGGGTCTCAACAAGGCGGAGACCGCCGAGAAATATGGCGAAGCCCAGGTCAAGCTGTGGCGCCGCAGCTACAGCACCCAGCCGCCTGCTCTGGAGAAGTCGGATGAGCGCTGGCCGGGACACGACCCACGCTATGCAGGCGTGCCCGAAGCTGATCTTCCTCTGACTGAGTGTCTCAAGGACACCGTTGCGCGGTTCGTTCCCTACTGGGAAGGGACGATCGCTCCCTCAGTGAAGGCCGGCAGGAAGGTTATCGTCACGGCACACGGCAACTCGATCCGTGCCCTCGTCAAGTATCTCGACGGCATCAGCGACGACGACATCACCGAGCTGAACATCCCCACTGGCATTCCGCTCCTGTACAAGCTGGACGAGCACCTCAGGCCGATCAGCCACACATATCTCGGCGATCCTGAGGCTGCAGCCAAAGCTGCCGCTGCCGTGGCAAACCAGGCAAAGGTGAAGTAGTTCTCATTCCAGGCGACACGTGAGTACGCAGCCCCCGACCATGGTCGGGGGCTGTTGCTTCGCGACGCTTGTGCGAGCGCCCAGGAACTCCGTTGTGTGATATAACGTCTCAGAAGGGCGACATCGGTGGCGTGGCTCGGCATGTCCCATGACGATCACCACCGAAATGAACTCGTGATAGACGCCTGGAGGCGATTTGAGTGAACAGGAAGACAGGAACAGCAGTTGTTGTTTTGACCGTGGCAGTGCTGGTGGCAGGGATCGCAGTGATCTTCGCTGGATGCAAGCGACTCGCAGTCGTAACGCAGCCAGGCGATCTCTCGCGGATCACAATGATCGACAGCAAGGCCGGGTGGACGTTGACCAAAGACGCCCAGATCTTCAGGACTGGGGACGGCGGAGCTACCTGGACGGACGTTTCCATCTTCCAGGTTCCCATGTTGGGACAGACGGTGCCCGTGATCGGCGCCTGCTTTCTCGACAAACAGACGGCGTTCGTCGCAACGAATTCCGGCACTGACAACCAGCCGAAGATTGTGGTCTACCGCACGGTCAACAGCGGCTCGACCTGGGACAGCACCAATATCGTCACGAAGCTCGATTGGGAGAAGGATGACGCTGGAGGCCTCGATATCAGTTTTGCCGATGCGTCGAACGGCTACCTCATGATCATGGGGACGCCCGGAGCAGGACAGATGGGAAAGTCTCTGTACCGGACAGTCGATGGTGGCAAGACGTTCTCTTTTGTCGGAGATGTCACTGGCATGACGGACGAGGCTGGAACGATGAACGGCATAGCCGGCTACCCGACCGGCATGGCGTTCTCCACGCCTGATGCCGGATTTGTGACCTGTTCCTACAGCGCCTACACGTATATTCTCATGTTCAAGACGACGGACGCGGGCAAGATCTGGAAGCTCTGGTCTGCGCCCCTTCCCACAGCCTACCAGAACCTGAAACCTGCACAGGACTTCTATGCCGACGCCTATCCACCTGTGTTCTTTGGAGACCAGAAGAAGAATGGGATCATCATGCTCGACTACGTACAGGACGGCAAGCACGTGATGCAGTCATACCGCACCGCCGATGGTGGTGGCACCTGGACATTGGGTCCTGTCTTAAACAACCCCGATGTCAGGACCTATTCTTTCATCGATGCTACGACCGGCTGGGGCGTCGACGAAAGCGGTAAGCTCTTTACGACGACGGACGGCGGAGCGACGTGGACGGCTATCGCCTCCACAGCGAAATAGCAGTCATACCAGTCTTCACAGTAGTGATCTGATTACAGCCCCTCGACTTGTGCCGGGGGGCTTGTGATTTAGTGCCGCCTGCAGACGCCATAGTCTTATAGGTCCGCTCCGCGATCATTGACGGGAACACCGCAACATACAAGACATCTCCCTTTCCATAAGGGTTAACGAAAGGTTAACGTTGGCATGATACAATGAATGCGGAGGCAACCATGGCCTGGTATCTAGCACTTGTCATCGGAGTCCCGACTGTTCTGACCGTCATGCTGCTTGTTCAGGATGTACGGCGCAGGAAGATGACGCACGTGGATGATGCGGAGAGCGCCTACGGCGCCAAACGTGA
>JAPLGI010000136.1 GCA_026390245.1 Caldisericota bacterium | reverse complement strand
GAGACCACCATCATCAATAGCGTGCGCAGCGCGTTCGGGAAGGACCACGTCCTCCTCGTGGACGCCGGTGACGCAATCCAGGGCGCCACGGTAGCGAACCTGTTCCAGGGCAAGAGCGTGACAGATGCGTACAATGCAATGGGTTATGACGTAGCAACGCTCGGCAACCACGAGTGGGACTACGGACAGCAGGTCCTCAAGGACAGGATTGCAGACGCGAAGTTCGTCTATGTGAACTCCAACCTGGCAGGTACCAACCTGGGATGGAAGTCCAATGTCATCAAGAACGTCGCTGGCATCAATATCGGGCTGTTCGGTCTCATGACTTCGGACTACCCGATCATTGTCACCCCGTCCAGCCAGACCAATGTGTCCGTTCAAGATCCGATAGCATCAGCCAAGACCCAGGTTGCAGATCTAAAAGCCCAGGGTGCACAGTATGTTGTTGCCCTGAGTCACTGTGGCTACGAGAACGGTGGTGCCCCGCTGGATCCCGCTATCGCTGCGGGTGCATCTGGCATCAACCTGATTATCGGTGGTCACTCTCATACGGTCCTGAACACAGCGGCCATGGTCGGCAAGACCATGATCACTCAGACCGGAACGGCGGGAGCCTACGTCGGCAAGGAAGTCATCGATTTCACGACGTATCAAGGGAAAGTCACCGGACAGAGTGTCTCGTATGAACTGGTGCCGACCGTGACCTCCGTAGCAGAAGATCCTGCCATCAAGGCCATCGTTGACGGATACAATAACCAGCTGACAGCAAAGCTGAGCGTCGTCATCGGCAAAGCTCTTGTGGCACTTGACGGCGAGCGCGCCAATGTCCGCACGAAAGAGACCAATCTCGGCAACTACGTCACCGACTGGATGCGCATCTCCACTGGCGCGGATATCGCGTTCATGGGAGGCGGCAGCATTCGTGTCACTGTTCCTGCGGGTGATGTCACGGTGGGCAACGTCTATGCCGTGCTACCATTTGACAACTTCCTTGAAGTCCTTGAGATCAAGGGCTCCACGCTCAAGGCGTGCCTCGAGAATTCTGTGAGTGCCTATCCTGCCCAACTCGGCGCGTTCGCTCAGATATCGGGGTTCAGTTTCTCGTTCGATCCGTCCAAGAAGGCGGGTTCGCGTGTCGTCAGTATCACCAGGAACGGCAAACCCATGGATATGGATGCAACCTACAAGCTTGCCGTACAAGACTACAATGCTATCGGAGGCGACGGATACAGTATGCTGGTAGGCGCGAAGGTCGTGTACAAGTCCAGCGACTGGAATCGCGACGGTATGGTCACCTATATCATGGCACATCCAGAAATCAATCCGACGGTTGAGGGTCGCATTACGGTCGTCAAGCCGTAGCACGTAGTCAGCTGAGTTATGGGAGGGGGCCGGCAGTCGCCGGCCCCCTCGTGTTTGACCGGTGTTGCACATCTGCCGAAAGAGGAGACAATCCATTCATGAACACGGTGAAGGTAATGACACATGAACAGATGGAACGTTTCCGCTCGGCTCTGAGCGCGTGCGGTGCCATTGAAGCTGCTGAGTTGCCTGCAGGAGTGTGCTTCCTGGCGAGGAGCGAGGGTTCGGTTGTCACCGCCTATCTCAGTGGAAAGGTCTTGTTCCAGGGGCACGGTGGTGAAACGCCGGTTCAACTGGCCGAGGAAATCCTGGCTGGCGCCGATCGGGCGAACGAGGGTCCGGAATTTCCCATCGTCGGGGGAGATGAGTCTGGCAAGGGAGATTTGTTTGGTCCACTTGTTGTTGCAGCGTGTGCAGCTCGGAGCAAGTCAGAGCGGCGCGAGATCGTTGAGGCTGGGGCACGCGACTGCAAGCTCATGACAGATGCGGAAGTGCATACGGTTGCAGCAAGACTGCACGGCATCGGCCTGTCGGCGGTCCGCATCCTGATGCCTGATGAGTACAATGCACGCTATGCTGGTGTGCACAATGTGAATGTCTTGCTCAACGAGGTCTATGGTGAGTTGCTGCTTGAATTGGCCAAGCAGACCAAGGCCCACACGGTAATCCTGGACAAGTACGGTGGAAGAGCGATGGCGCTCTGGAAGACACCGCAGAGCTTCCGCTTCATTGTCGAAACGCACGCAGAGCGGTATCCAGAGGTGGCTGCAGCTTCCGTCCTGGCAAGGGCTGCATTCCTCGAGGGTCTCGAGCAAACGGGGAGGAACGGTCGTGTTGGCCGGCTGCCAAAGGGTGCTTCGCTGGAAGCTCAGTCATTCATGAGGCGTCTGGCCTCAGAAAAGGGCAAGGAAGTGCTTCGGTTGGTTGCCAAGGTGAACTTCGCTCCCGTAAAGGAGTGTCTCAACAGCCTCTTCTAGAGCGGAGTCATGACTGTTGGCTGGTTGACAACAGCCCCCGGCGACGTAGTATATATGCTGAGTTCCGCAGCAAAACCTTCACACGAGGAGACGCCTCATGTTTAGACCTGTACTGCCTGCCGACAAGATTGTCGAGCAGGAAGTGGCCACCATTGAATTCTGGGAAGGCAGTCATGTCTTCGAGAAGTCGCTTGACCTGAGCAAGGACAAGGAGCGCTTCGTCTTCTTCGAAGGTCCACCGACTGCGAACGGGATGCCTGGCGTGCACCATGGCCTGGCCCGGGTCTTCAAGGATACGGTTCTGAGGTATAAGGCGGGGACAGGCTACTACGTCCCCCGCAAGGGTGGTTGGGACTGTCAGGGCCTGCCCGTGGAGATCGAGGTGGAAAAGCGACTTCAGATCAGTGGCAAGCAGCAGATCGAGGAATACGGCGTCGAGGCATTCGTGCAGGAGTGCAAGAACAGCGTCTTCACGTACAAGGCGGAGTGGGAGAAGATGACCAGCCGCATCGGGTTCTGGCTGGATACGGAACATGCATATGCGACCTACACCAACGACTACATAGAA
>JAPLGI010000167.1 GCA_026390245.1 Caldisericota bacterium | reverse complement strand
AAAATTCCGAGCAGCGGAATATGGGGAGCCCTGATCACGGCAGTGGTAGGCGCGATACTGCTGATCGCCGTGGTGCGGGCCATAAGGGGCGGAAGGAGATAGCCTGGCGAAAAGTCGGATAATCGCCTGCACCGGAACTGGGGGCTCGGCCGAATCCCAAGGGAGAATCATCACCGCCGGCTCGACCGCCAGTTGCGGTGCCGTTATCTTGTCCCGCGCATTGACGATCTGTCGCTTGTTCCATAGGGACATGACGCCTTTCTTGCTTGGCTTCGATCAGGGACAGGCCCTGGAGGGTCTTGTCATAAAAATGAACAAGACCCTAAGGGGTCCATCCCTTAGGGTCTTGAGTTAACAGGCAACGACAAAGTTGATGGACTAGATTTTGGCTCCCCGAGTAGGACTCGAACCTACAACCCCCGGATTAACAGTCCAGTGCTACCACCGTTGAGCTATCGGGGAACGCAACAGTAATTGTAGTGTTGACAGCTCGTATGTCAAGATGCTGACTGTTCATCAGGACTGAGAAGGTGACCGCCTTCGATTGGACGATGTGCGATGCCGGATGACGTTGCCATCGTTGTGCATGTCCTCCTCGCTCATCCCATTCTCCTTGGCAATCATGTCCTTCAGCTTGCGCTTGGCTTTGGCCTCGATCTGGCGGATACGCTCACGCGTCACCTGGAACATGGTGCCGACTTCTTCCAGCGTGTGCTCGTATTCGCCCTGAAGACCCTCCCTGTAGATGAGGATCTTTTTCTCGCGGTCCGGGAGCGTCTCGAGGATGCGCTCCAGTTGTTCCTTGTAGTACTTGTTGAATGTCTCCTTCTCAGGAGAAGGAGACTTCTCATCCTCGATGAAGTTTTCCAGACGACTCTCTTCCTCGTCTCCGACAGTGTTCTCAAGAGACAGCGGCTGTTGTCTGAGGCGGAGATACCGGATGATCTTCTTGACGGGGATACCCATGGCCGTGGCCAGTTCTTCTTTGGTGGGTTCGCGACCATGTTCCTGAAGGAAGCCCTTCTTGATCTTGTCGATCTTGTTGAGGTTCTCGACCATGTGCACCGGGACTCTGATCAGACGTGACTGATCAGCCAGCGCGCGCGTCATCGACTGCCGGATCCACCATGTGGCATATGTCGAGAAACGAAAGCCACGCTTGTAGTCAAACTTCTCGACGGCCCTGATGAGGCCGAGGTTCCCCTCTTCGACGAGGTCAAGGAAGGACAGGCCGCGGCCAGTGTACTTCTTCGCGATACTGACGACCAGGCGAAGGTTTGCTTCGATGAGCTGACGCCGCGCTTCCATATCGCCTGCCATGACGCTCTTACCGAGCGACTTCTCCTGATCGGGTGTCAGCAGCGGGACGCGACCGATATCGCTCAGGTACGATTGGATCGGGTTCTGTTCCTCCTGAGCCGTGACACGGATGATCGAGGGAATGGAGGGAGCCGCGATGGTCTTCTTGGCCGTGGATTTGACGAAGCGGGGCGTGCCAAAGATGATGCCTTCGAAGTCCATCCGATCGTAGAAGATGTCCAGCTCTTCGACGGAAAGGTCATGTTTCTCCAGTGCATTCATGACCGCCTCGTAGTCCAGGACACCCTCCTGGCGAGCACTGTCCAGCAGCTTGATTAACTCGCGCTTCTTGGGGAGTGGCGGTTCTGAGGCGGGACCTTCTTCGTGGGGGCTTTCCCGTTCCTCTTCAGCATCCAGATCGGTTTCACGACCTTTCGTGTCGGTCGCTTTCTTTTCCTTCTTTGGAGTCTTGGGCTTGGCAGCGTGCGTCACGAGAGGGGTGGCCTCTGGCATTTCCTCCAGAACAACTGCCACAGGCCTCTTCTGAAAGGACTTTGCTCGTTTGGCCTTGACTGGTGCCGGGGGCTCGGCCACCGCTTCCTTCAGTTTTTTGTCCGCGATTCGCGCCGTCTTTTTCCCCGCATGAGCCTCTTCCCGCACCTTCGTGGTGCGTGCGATACTCTTCTTGTCAGCCATTACCCACCCCTTTCATGGTCTGTCGGTTCATCTTCCCGCATGGTGGCAGATGATGTAGATCGTAGCCTGTCGGCCGTGTCCCTCACTCCCTGACAACTTAGCTTGTGTTCTTCAAGACTCCACCGACCAACCAATGCTGCGGCTTCGGGTCCGAGCTGTGCGACCAGCGAAGACACCTGAGCCGTGTCCCCGGACGCTTCGCGGCGCAGCACACTGAGAATCTCCTGGCAGGCTTCGTCCTGCAACGAGAGGCCGTCCAGGAGCGGCAAGAGTTCAGAAGCCATGTCGAGATTGTGGATGAGGCCATGAAGAACATCCTGCTCCAGGACCAGGCGCGCGCTCAGCAATGAACCTCCCGTCGGAATCCTCGAGTGTCCCAGACTTTTGCGCGAGAGTCTCCACGGATCGACAACTGCTGGCTGCTCCAAGTGAGTGCGACCCTTGTGGTACATTGCGAGAACTTCTTCCTCACGAATATTGACCCTGCGTGCGATCTGGGTAAGAAGCTGGGTTCTGAGCAGCGAGTCCTGCATTCCATCGACAGACTCCATCATCTCCAGCACGAAGGCTCTCTTGCCGCTTACCGTGTTCATATCTCTTCCTGCCACGGCAGCGTCGAGCAAGAAGTCACCCACGGAAACTGCCTGGTCCAGGGCGACCTTGTACCGGTCCTTTCCCCCAGGTTCGCGCATTAGCTCGTCAGGATCCTTAGCCCCCTCGACCCTCACCACGGCTACGTCCAATCCAGTTCGGTCGGCGATGGAGAGTGCAAGTCGAGCGGCCCGCTGGCCGGCTTCGTCGCTGTCAAAACTCAGAAGAACGCGGGTGGCGCTCCGCTTCAAGAGAACACCCTGTTCCTCGGTGAACGCGGTGCCAAGTGAGGCGACAGCATTACTGAAGCCTGCTGCGTGGAGGGCAATAGCATCCATGTATCCTTCGACGACGACGACTGTCCCAGTTTTGCGGATGGACGGTTCAGCGAGAGAGAGTGCGTACAGGGTCCTTCTCTTTGCAAACAGTGGAGTCTCCGGGCTGTTGGTGTACTTGGGCATCGACCCGTCGATCGCCCGTCCGCCAAATGCGACAATGTTGCCGATGCTGTCCCAGATGGGGAACATCAATCGGTGTGCAAATGGCGAGAACGAGCGTCCTTGGTGCCGCTGTACGATACCGGCGCGAGCGAGGCTGTCCTCGTCAATCCCGTGTTCAGAACACCACTTCACCAGACTGTCCGTGTTGCGGGGACAGTAGCCCAGGGAGAAATGTTGCACGGTCTCGGAACTGAGTCCACGACTTCTGACATACTCCTGGCATTCTCTGGCCTGAGCGCTCTGCAACGCGTCAGTGAAGGCGGTTGCAACAAGCTTCAGCGTGTGCAGGAGTTCCTGACGCTCTCGTGACGCCTGCGTAGACATGTGCCATGGCGGCAGATCGACGCCAAATTCCTTGGACACGATCTCGATTGCTTCCGGGAGAGACACGTTATGCACTTTGCGCACAAACGTCAGCATATCTCCAGACGCCTTGCAGCCAAAGCAGTAGAACATGTTCTTGTCGGGACTGACCGTAAATGATGGTGTCTTCTCATGGTGAAATGGACACAGTCCCACGAAGTTGCGGCCTTGCTTGCGCAGTTTGACGTAGTGGCCTATGACATCAAGGATGCCGATTTTTGTGCCTATGCCGGCGATGTAGTCTTTGTATTCCATACCATCTAGGTATACGAAAGAGGAGGTCGAAATCGTTCTCGACCTCCTCGCACATTGGGACTGATGAATTGTCTCGAGCTGCCTATACGTAGATGTGCGGGATCACCAGATCTGTTGCCACTTTAAGCGCCATTCGGTCAGTCATTGAGGCGATGTAGTCCGTGACGATCCTTGCGGTGCCATAGAGATCGCCGTGAAGGAGAGAAATGGGGTCACTTGATGCACAGGTCATCGGGTGCTCTTCCAGGTATGGTTCCATACGCCGGACATCCTCCATGCAGAAATCGAAAATGCGGGAGAGCAGATCGCATGCCTTTCCTTCTTCGCGTTTTGGCTCCGAATGCATGTAGACCCGATCCTTCAGGAACAGCATGAGGTCGTCCATGGCACTCTGTATTGGTCGGCTCATGACAATCTGACCAGCAATGGAGCTGGATCGGATGATGTCCAGCACCATCGTGTCGAGGCGCTGTGAGTAGAAGCTGCCCAGCACTTCGACGGTCAGTGGGGGCACGTCGCTCACATCGATAATTCCTGCGTGCATCGCGTCGTCAAGGTCATGATTGACATAGGCAACCCTGTCACAGAGCCGCACGATCTGTCCCTCGAGGGTTTGCGGACTCTGCATATCCTCAAGCTTGCTCATTTCCTCAAGCCCCTTGCTGTGAGATGCAATGCCATTACGGGTCTCGTAGGTGAGGTTGAGCCCGAAGAGCACATCACCGTGCTCACGTTCACGCCGTTCCAGCGTGTCGACGACCCGAAGGCTCTGCAATGCGTGTTCAAATCCCAATCCCGGGTCAATGTTCTTAAGCTTCAAGTCCAATACCGCTTCTCCAGTGTGACCGAACGGTGCATGGCCAAGGTCATGTCCCAGGGCAATTGCTTCGACGAGGTCCTCATTGAGGCCAAGTGCGTCAGACACCGAACGGGACAGCTGGGCGACCTCGAGGGTGTGCGTGAGCCGCGTGCGGATCTCATCACCCTTTGGTGCCATGAAGACCTGCGTCTTGTACTGGAGTCTGCGGAATGCTCTCGAGTGAATGATACGGTCGCGGTCTTTCTGGAACGGGGATCGGATCCCGTCATCGGACTCCGGCAAGACGCGCCCATTGCTGGCAATGCCGAAGGCTGCTCCTTGAGAGAGCAGCCTTCCTTCCCTATCCCTGTAGTTTGTGATAGGTAGCATGTGTAGCAGTTATGTACTACCTGGCGGCCGGCCTGTTCTTGATGACGGCCTGTGCAGCTGCAAGGCGGGCTATAGGGACTCGCGGTGCCGAGCAGGAAACGTAGTCGAGCCCAGAGGTGTGGCAGAAGTCAATCGAATCAGGCTCGCCCCCTTGTTCCCCACAGATACCGATTTCGATGTGGGGATTCGTCTGGCGGCCAAGGACCACCGCGATGCGGATGAGCTTGCCCACGCCTTTCCGGTCGATGGTCTGGAATGGATCGACATCCAGGATCTTCGACTCGAGGTAGGTCGGCAGGAACGTACCTGCAGCATCGTCACGGCTGTAGGCATACGTCGTCTGAGTAAGGTCATTGGTGCCAAAGCTGAAGAATTCAGCGTACTCGGCGACCTCGTCCGCAGTCAGGCATGCACGCGGAACTTCAACCATGGTGCCAATCTTCACCGCGACTGTGATGCCTTCGCGATTGAACACCCTATCCAGCTCTTCCTGAACCAGGGGCTTCAGTACCTTGATCTCATTGACATGACCAACCAGCGGGAGCATGATTTCAGGTATCGGGTGCAATCCTCGCTTCACAAGGGTGGCAGTTGCCTCGGCGATGGCGCGGACCTGGAGCTGGTAGATGTCGGGGTAGACGATCCCAACGCGACAACCACGGAATCCGATCATCGGGTTGAACTCCTTCAACTCGTTGTACCGCTTCATCACCTTCTGCAGATAGGCAATGCGTGTCTCATCGTGAGTCGTTTCTGCCTCGGCCAGTTCCTCGGTGAGTCGGTCCATCTGGGGAAGGAATTCGTGGAGAGGCGGGTCCAGCAGGCGTATGATAACTGGGAACCCGTCCATAGCCTCGAGGATCTTCTCGAAGTCGTCACGCTGCATTGGAAGCAGTTTCTCGAGGGCTGGGGTGCGCTCTTCAAGTGAGCCGGCGATGACCATCTCCTGCATCAGAGGCAGACGCTCGGGGTCGTTGAACATGCGCTCTGTCCGGCACAAGCCTATGCCCTCTGCGCCAAAGGCCCGAGCCTTGCGTGCATTCGATGGAGTGTCTGCATTGGCGCGCACGCCAAGACGGCGGATGCCGTCAGCGTAGCCAAGCAGGGTCGCAAGTTCGGCGGTCTGTTCTGCATCGACCATTGGGGCTTGACCAAGGATGACTTCGCCTGTGGTGCCATTGACGGTGATGACATCGCCTTCGTGGACGGTCACGCCATTCGCCACGAAAGTCCTGTCAACGCTGTTAAGCTTGATCTGATCGGCGCCGACAACACACGGCTTGCCGAGCCCACGCGCCACGAGTGCAGCATGCGCTGAGGCACCGCCACGCGTCGTCAGTGTCGCCTGAGCCTTGGAGATACCGTCGATGTCCTCGGGAGACGTGTCCTGACGAACAAGAACAACCTTCTCTCCTGCTTCTCCGAGTTCGGCAGCCTTCTTTGACTCGAAAATGACCTTCCCATATCCTGCTCCCGGAGAAGCAGGGATTGCCCTGGCAATAACCTGGACCTTGGCCTGCGGATCTACCTGTGGATGCAGCAAGGTGTCAAGTTGTGTTGGAGTCACCCGCATGATGGCTTCTTCCTTTGTGAGGAAGCCTTCGACCACCATATCGACTGCCACCTTGACGGCGGCGACAGGACTCCGTTTGGCGTTGCGGGTCTGCAGCATGAACAGCTTGCCGCGTTCGACCGTGAATTCCATGTCCTGCATATCGCGATAGTGCTTCTCCAGAAGAAGCGATACCTCGACAAGGCGTGAGTACGTTTCGGGCATCTCCGTTTCCATCTGGTCAATATTCTTGGGCGTGCGAATACCGGCGACGACGTCTTCACCCTGGGCATTGATGAGATATTCACCTGAGAAGCGCTTGATCCCGGTGGAGTTGTCACGGGTGAAACAGACCCCGGTAGCCGAGTCGCTGCCCATGTTGCCGAAGACCATGGACTGAACCGTGACAGCAGTGCCAATGAGATTGTTGATCTTCTCGATTTTGCGATAGGTGATGGCCCGCTCGGTATTCCATGAGCGGAACACGGCCCCTACTGCTCCGAGCAGCTGATCCATCGGGTCCTGCGGAAACGGTTTGCCAGTCTTTTCCTGGACGAGTGCGAAGTACTTCTGGACGAGGGCCTTGAGACTGTCGACAGACAGGTCAGTATCCAAAGTGACACCCTGAAGCTGTTTCTGCTCTCCCAGAATCTTCTCAAAGTCGTCATGAGTGATGCCGAGCACGACGTTGCCATACATTTGCGTGAAACGTCGATAGGAGTCCCAGGCGAAGCGAGGGTTCCCGGTCAGCGTCGCAAGACCCTCCACTGTCTCGATGTTGAGTCCAAGATTAAGGATCGTATCCATCATGCCTGGCATGGAGACTGCTGCGCCTGACCGAACGGAGACCAACAGCGGGTTCTGGAGCGAACCGAACTTCTTGCCCAGTTTGCCCTCCAAACGGGCGAGATGCTCTCTGATCTCACTCTTCAAATTCTCAGGGATGTCGCCCACCTTGAGATACTCAGGACACATCTCAGTCGAGATCGTGAAACCGGGGGGTACGGGGAGTCCAATTTTCGTCATTTCCGCGAGGCCTGCTCCCTTTCCTCCGAGAATAGTCTTCATCTCCTTGCTGCCTTCTTCAAAATCGTAGACGAACTTCTGCTGGTCCATAGTTCCTCCTGTCAACCTAGGTTAGCCTGGAATAGTCGCAAACAAGTCCAAGTATATACTTCAGGTAGCACAAAAGCAATAATCGTGCGCTGCGCACACGTTCGTCTGTGGCCATGACAAGGACACGGTCAAAGAAAGCTGTGATGGGAGCTGCGAGTTCTTCGCATGTCCGAATAGCCTCTGGATACTTCCGCATAGCCACAAGCTCGAGAATTCGTGGAGCCGCCGCATCAGCCGACTCTCTGAGCACCACCTCCTCCGGATCCGTCAGCAGCAAGTCTGGAGGTATGCTCGTGACAGCAGAAAGCCCCCTGGTGATGTTCTGTATTCTGCGGTGACTGTCGGCAAGAATCACGAGTGTTGCGTCGCCTCCCGCTTCATGCAGGGCGTGTATGCGCTCTGGAATGGAACTGAGTTCGACAAGTGGAAGGTACTCGAGCGCAGTGTATTCCCTGGTCAGCTGTTTCTCTTTGAAGTACTGAGCAATGCGCCCTTTCAGGTAGTCCAGGACTCTCTGTTGGAGATTTTCAGGATGCGGCAGTAAACCAGCAGCCTGATACCCCTCGACAGCTTGCGTCACGAGTGTCTCCAAGTCCACAGGCTCACGTGACTCGACGATCGTGCGGACGATGCCGTTGCCGGCACGCCGCAGGCCATAAGGGTCTTCTGACCCAGAAGGATTGAAGCCTGTGCCAAGGATGCCTGCCAGCGTATCGATCTTGTCAATGACGCCAAGCAATTGGCCAACTCTGGTTGCGGGAATGTCCTCCGCAGGCGAGCGGGGCACATATTGCTCACGAATGGCGGACACAATGTCCTGCGAACCACCGGCACGGGAGAGATAGACACTGCCGATTTCACCCTGGAGGGATGTGTACTCCTTCACCATGCTGGTGGCGAGATCCGCCTTGGAGAGGTGAGCTGCCGCGATGAGGGTTGCCTTCTCTTCGGATGTCACGGAGGCAAAGTCAGTGACGCAGTCTGCCAGTCGTTCCAGCCGCAGAGTCTTGGCTGCCATGGTGCCGAGTTTGTCCATGAAGATGAGCGTGTCCAGTCGGGCGACGTATGCTTCAAGCGGCTCACGTGTGTCTTCCCGAATGAAGAAGGCTGCGTCGAGCAGACGGGCATTGGCCACGCTCTCGTTGCCTCGTCGCACGATGTCGATGAAGTCTGTAAGGCCATTACGCACGCTCAGAAAGCGTGGAACGACGTTTCCGTCCTCACCATACACGAGAAACGAGTGCATTTGTTGCTGAAGGACAGAACGGACAACGTTTTCGGGGAGTTCAGTTGCTATTTGTGGAAGATCTCCCAAAAACACAGAGGGGTATTCGACGAGATTGACGACCTCGTCCAGCAGATCAGTAACATTGTCCGCGAGCCTCAGGCCGAGTGGCTTCAATACCTTGTCGGCCTGTTTCTCGATCAGGTGGCGACGTTCCGCGGGATCCAGGATGACGAAGGCCTCGCGCAGCCGTCGCATGTAGTCCTCGGGTGATACAACTGTAATGGGTTTCGGCTTGCCGATGCGGAGACCGTAGGTTGTGTTCGAGCTGCGGACTCCGGCCACTTCCCAATGAAGGACCATGGAATCAAACAGCGCGAGCAATCCACGAATTGGGCGCGCAAACTGGAATCCGGATTCTTCCCAGTGCATCATTTTGGGAAACGTGACTTCGTGCGGCAGGCGGGCAAGAAAAGCCTCGATCAACTCAGAGGACTTCTGCCCCGGAACTGTCTTCCTCGCATAGACGTACGACTTGCCGCCGACATCGACAGTATAGGTGTCTGTGGGATCAACACCCTGTCCCCTGCAGAAACCGAGGAGAGCCTGCGTGGCGTTTCCCTGAGCGTCGAAGCTTGAAGCCTTGGCCGGGCCTTTCACCTCAGTTGTGCGAGGGGCTGTCTGGTCCTTGACGTCCCGAGCCAGGACGACAAGGCGCCGCGGGGTGGAATAACCACGGACATCTCCATGTCCTATGAAGGATTCGTCGAGATGCGCTGCTACGTGTTCGACCAGTTGCGCCTGAGCGTTGTCGACAAACCGTGCCGGAAGTTCTTCAGTCAAGATCTCAATTAGCAGGTCACTCATGGTTTTCATTCTCCAGATACAAATTCGCGCAGCCATGCGCAAGACGGCGTACGCGGGCAAGGTAGGCCATGCGCTGAGACACGCCGACGCTGCCCCGGGCGTCAAGGACATTGAACGTGTGCGAACATTTCAGGAGGTACTCATAGGCAGGTGTAATCAGTTTCCTGTCGATCATGCGCTGAGACTCTCTCTCACAGAGGTCGAACATCGCGACAAGCGCGTCGATGTCAGCTTGTTCAAACGAGTAGATACTGTTCTCCCGTTCGACCTGCTGTCGCAGGTCTCCATAGGTCACACCCTCATGCCAAATCAGTTCGTAGACGTTCTTCTTCTCCTGAACAAACATGGCGAGTCGCTCCAGACCATATGTTATCTCGACTGCCACGACCGGGACTTCCTGCCCCCCTGCCTGCTGAAAGTACGTGAACTGGGTCACTTCCATGCCGTCGAGCCAGACCTCCCAGCCCACGCCGGCTGCCCCCAGAACAGGCGTCTCCCAGTTGTCCTCGACGAACCGGATGTCGTGTTCTGCCGGCTTGAGACCAAGCATGTAGAGACTCCGCAGATATGTGTCCTGTATGTCGGTGGTCGGAGGCTTGATGATGACCTGCAGCTGGTGATGCATGTAAAGACGATTCGGGTTCTCGCCGTATCTGCCGTCTGCAGGGCGTCGTGATGGTTGAACGTAGACGGCTTTCCAGGGCTTGCGTCCCAGGACTCGCAGGAACGTATAGGGGCTGAGCGTTCCCGCCCCCACTTCCTGATCATACGGAAAGAGAAGCGTGCAGCCCTCATCTTCCCAGAAGCGCTCCAGCTTGGAAACCATTTCTTCAAAGTTCATGGCATGACTCCTTGGGTTCTTCTTTTGTGTCAACGCGAAACAGTGTAGCAGTGTTCTGCGCGAAGTGCTCGAAGGCTTGTGCGATGGCCAGCGTTTCGGCGGCGGACCGCAGCAGTCGCAGCGCAAGTGCGATGCCTGTGAGCGTTCTGCGCGGGTCGATGTCTCCGTCCCCGGTCCTGAGGAAGCTGACGAGTTCGGGAGAGAGCGCGACATCCGTCTCGCTGTTCGCACAGTGTGAGCAATGGAAGGCATTGTCTCTCATGGAAAAACGCACATGATCGTCAAGTGCGGCTCCGCACCGCTCACAATGCAGGGAACTGACGCCGAAACCGAGTTCAGTAAGGACGTCGAGGGTAAACTGAAGGAAGGCCCTGTCCTCCTCGGCCGCATTTGCGGCAAGATTGAGCCTCGATAGAGCAGTGACATACGCAGCGAACAATCCTGGTTCCTGTGAGGACGGCTCAAGAACGCATTCTGCCAGCTGGTTCATGGCCATCCCTTTGAGCGACCTCGACAGAGAGGATAGAACACCAGTATAGACGACTCGTTCTTCTGCGCTGACAACAGTCAGGAAGTGGGAACGGTCGTACAGGCGGAGGTACAGGAGCGAGAAAGGTTCAAACGAGGTTGACCACTTCGCGTCCGGGACGACTGTCCCCCGTGCCACGGCAGTCACCTTGCCCAGTTCCCTGGAGAAAAGCACCAGGCGTTTGTCCTTTTCTCCCACCCTCGAGGCATAGAGAACGGAGGCGAGCGTCCAGTGATAGACCATCGAGTCCTAGTGTTGAGCCTCCGCAAGGATAGCAGCGGACGCGGACACACCCAGACGAGTCGCGCCCGCATTGAGCATGGCGATGGCAGTGTGAAGATCGCGGATGCCTCCCGCCGCCTTGACGCCGACAAGAGGTCCCACGACCTCGCGCATCAGCCTGACGTCGTTCTCTGTGGCGCCTGCCTTGCTG
The DNA here is from genome assembly GCA_026390245.1 of Caldisericota bacterium. Lineage (GTDB taxonomy): Bacteria > Caldisericota > Caldisericia > Cryosericales > Cryosericaceae > Cryosericum. The sequence continues at coordinate 1,890 of JAPLGI010000167.1, read as the reverse complement.
AAGCCGGTACTCGTCTTGACAAACCCTGCTCCGGCCGCGACTGCGATGGCACACGCCACGCGCTTCTCCTCGTCTGTGAGCAGACACGTCTCGATGATGACTTTCACGAGAGCGTTTCCGGCCGACCCAACGACCGCTGCGATGTCCTGTTCAACTCCGCGATAGTTTCTCTCCCTGAGCCATCCAATCTGGATGACTGTGTCGACCTCTGATGCCCCATGCCGAATTGCTAGTTCCGTCTCTCTTGCCTTGGCTGCAGACAGTGCTGTACCAAGTGGAAAGCCCACGACAGACGCAACACGTACGTCGGACCCATTCAGCGCTGCAGAGGCGGTTTCGACCATCGAGGAATTTACGCACACGGCAAGGGTTCCGAGCTGCAGCGCTTCAGCACACAGTCGTTCGACGTCAGCGCAAGTCGCATCGGCCTTGAGGAGCGTATGATCCATGAAGCTGGCGAGTTCTTTCCTCGTGATGCTATCGGTGTACATGAGTTGCCTCCCTGTATTCTGATCTCGTATATTATCGCGTTACTGCCCCAGAAATCAACGGTGTGCGATGATTGGGTGCTTGACACTCGAATCGTTTGAACTACAATTACTGCATCATTAGCAGTCCTATGGCGAGAGTGCTAACACCCAGAGTCCGAGGCTGCGTACAGCCTCTATTGCGGAGATTGACCGGAGAGCCTACACATGATGAATGGAATCAGGTCCTATGTTGCTGGCGAAGAACGAGGAACAGACAGAGCTGAGGAAGAAGGCGTTCAGTTTGCGCCTGATGTCCCGGCAGGTGTGGTTCCGGAGCACGAGGAAGGTGGCGAAGGAGAGGCAGTGAGAATGCTGGGTTCCAGAGTACGGGAGTTACAGCAGGAAGTGGAGCGACTCAACAGCGCCGTCCATGAGGAGCAGATGCTGCGCATCCGCGAACAGGCGACACTTCAGCGTGACAAGAGTGCTTTTGAGGCGAGGACAAAGTTGGCGCTGTTTCTTGATTTGCTGGCAGTCGTCGACAGTTTCGACCAGCTTGTGAAACACGGTGAAGGGAGTCCGGACGATTCAAGCCTTCTTGTGGGGTCTCAGGCCGTTCTCGGACAGTTGAATCAGTTCCTCGCAAGAAACGGCGTTCACAAGTTGGAGGCGCTGGAGGGCAGTGTGTATGACTCGTCAACGTCCGAAATCGCCCGTGTCGTTACTGATTCAGGTACACAGGCCAATACTGTAATTAGGGTCCTGCGTGACGGGTACAAGCTTGGAGAGATACTGTTGCGGCCAGCGATGGTCGATGTCGCCTCGGAACCGCAAGATACCGTTGAAACCATTGAACATGGCGAAGACTGATCACGTTATTGGCATTTATCCCAACTAAGGAGGTTTGTCGAATATGGAAGAGAAGATTATCGGTATTGATCTTGGAACGTCGAATTCTGCTGCAGCTGTCATGGTCGGCGGCAAGCCCACCATCGTACCGGCAGCGGAAGGTGTCAGTATTGGTGGAAAGGCGGTCCCATCGTACGTAGCGTTTACCAAGGACGGGCAGGTACTCGTCGGAGAACCTGCGCGGCGTCAGGCGGCTCTGAACCCCGAAACGACTATTCAGGCAATCAAGCGCAAGATGGGGACTGACTACACTGTCGACATGTTTGGAAAGACCTACACGCCGCAGCAGATCAGTGGGTTCATCCTTCGAAAGATCAAGAATGATGCGGAAGCTTTTCTTGGGCAGAAGGTGTCCAAGGCGGTCATTACCGTACCCGCTTACTTCAACGATGCACAGCGCCAGGCGACGAAGGATGCCGGCGAAATAGCTGGACTGGAGGTTGTCCGTCTTATCAACGAGCCGACTGCCGCAGCATTCGCCTACGGACTTGACAAGACCGAGGGAGAGCAC
>JAPLGI010000007.1 GCA_026390245.1 Caldisericota bacterium | reverse complement strand
GGGGTCGATTCTTAATCTCGTTTCCAGCATTTTTGGAGGCAACATGTCGAGCCGCCTCTTCCAGCGGGCCCGCGAAAAAGAGGCGCTGGTCTATAGCATCGGCTCGTTCCCCGTGGCTTTCAGCAATACCGGACTGTTAGGCGTCTCTGCCGAGAGTTCTCCTGAAAACGCTGTGCGTGTCCAGGAGGTCATTCGCGAAGAGATTGGGAACATGCGGCACGACAAGATCAGCATGGCTGAGTTGCAGCATGCCAAGGATACAGTGCTTGGAGGATTTCTGCTCTCGCTTGAATCCTTCTTCCGCAGGATGCATCGTAACGCTTCTGAACTCTACATGAGAGATCGGATACGGACGGTCGCGGATGTGACCGAACTCGTCAACTCGATTACCCTTGGCGAAGCACTGAGCGTCATAGATGACGTCTTTGACACTTCCCAGCTGTCAGTATCGGTCGTTCATGGACCCAGCAAGAGCTGAGTGGCGCGTTGGCGTCTGCAGGCTGGTTGAGCGAGCGGGGAACCTGAAGCGTGCAACATCGGGTTCTTCGGGCTTTGATCTCGCCAGTGCTGAAGAGCAGCAGCTGACAATCCTGCCGGGAGCCGTTGCCCTCGTTCGGACGGGGTTGGCACTGGAGCTGCCCCCCGGCCTTGAAGGGCAGGTCCGCAGTCGTTCAGGCCTGGCGGCCAGAAGCAGCGTGGTCGTCCTAAATTCGCCAGGGACCATTGACAGTGACTATCGGGGTGAAGTGAAGGTTGTGCTGGCGAACTTCGGCAACGCTCCCTTTTCGGTATCCCCGGGAGATCGCATAGCGCAGTTGGTGTTTGCCCAGGTCCCCACTGTGTGCTTCGTGGCTGTCGACGAACTATCGACAACAGAGAGGGGCAGTGGTGGCTTTGGCTCTTCGGGACACATGCCTATCGAGAGCACACCGGAGAAGTCCCCCTCGCACTGCAGGGACACCCCTGCGGGCATTGAAGAAGAACGCCTGGGAAGTGTGCCCTTCGCATTGGACCAGCATGTTCCAGGGGCATCGGACTAACATGCAGAAGACCCCTGGGATCGGGGGACCTGACGCCGAAGAAAGTCTCCTGGCCTTAATTGCCGAGGAAGTCGTTTCCTGCCACAAGTGCAAGCTTGGGGTCACCCGGACGAAGGCGGTCGCGGGCGATGGGTCTGCACATGCCCGCATCTGTTTTGTGGGCGAAGGGCCAGGACGTGAGGAGGACCTTTCGGGAATCCCATTTGTGGGTCAGGCCGGGCGGTTGCTGGACCGGATGCTGATAGCCGAGGGGCTGAGTCGCAGAGACTGCTACATATGCAATATCGTGAAATGCAGGCCCCCAAACAACCGGGTGCCCGAGGCTGCCGAGGTGGCAGCCTGCTCACTCTATCTGTATGCGCAGCTGGCCGTCATCAAGCCAGACATCATTTGTCTCCTTGGCAATACTGCGCTGCGCTTCTTTTTTGGAGAACAGTACGCGATCGGGCAAGTGCGAGGCACGATTCTGATCAAGGATGAACAGCGTTTCATGCCTACTTACCACCCTGCTGCTGCTCTAAGGAATCCCCAATACGTTCAGGTGATCGAGAGTGACCTGCGAAAGCTTGCCGCGTTGATTCAGCGGACCACGGACCAGGTTCTGCCGACTCCATGAAGTAGCAGGCCGAGCATCAGTTGCAGAGCTCCACGAACTCGGTCAGCATGCTCACCAGCAAATCGGCCGATCCGGGCTTCATGTTTCTGGTGACTTCCTTCACCGTCTGGATGCGCTGTCGGATAACCTTGCGAATGATCGCAGCACCCTGCTTCGTGCACGTGAGGATGACTTGTCTCTTGTCCAGCGAGTTCTGTGTCTTGGTGACATAGGTGAGTTCGATGAGTCGATCGACCATCTCAGAGACCGTGGAAGCAGCGAGACCCGTAAGGCGCGTAAGATCCTTGACATTGATGGCCTCACCAAAGTAGACGAGTTGGAGCACCTGAAACTGCGGCAGCGTTATTCGCACGGTCGACAGTGCATCGCGGCCTTTCTTCTTGATCCAGTATGAGATGCCGCGCAGCAGGGACTCCAGTTCAACAGCCGTCTCTCTCATGGTTTCGCGCTCCTCTTTGGCTGATTTCTGATTCCTGCCCATTAGTCATGGACGGGTATGCCGAAGACAAGAGCCAACTCTCGTTCTGCATCAGACTGGGACGCGGACGCATGTACCACGTTCTCAGTCAGTTGAGAGGAATAGTCAGCTCGTATTGTCCCTGGAAGCCGCTCCTCGGGTCTGGTTGCCCCGACCGCTGCTCGAACAAGCGCAATCGCATTCGGTGATTCTATCTGAAGAGCAACAACGGGCCCCGATGTCATGAAGGACAGAAGTGTGGGGAAGAAGTCGCGGCCGTTGTGTTCGGCGTAGAAGGTCCGTGCAAAGACGTCGTCCATACGAAAAATCCGCATATTCGAGATCACAAGGCCCATCCGCTCGATACGTGTAATGACCAGACCGACGAGACTGCGGCGTACGCCGTCCGGCTTGATAATCAAGAGTGTCCGCTCACTAGTCACGCCCGTTGCCTCCGAAAAGTGCTTTTCACGCAGGATTGAGAGAGGAATTGCTTCGCTTCCCTTGTTATTGTAGCCTTTTCCCCGTGTGGTGCAACGTTATTCCGGGGCGTTGACCTGGCGTGGGCTTGTCAGGCGTGGCCAGCCGGATATCATGTTTGAATGTCAGGAAAAGGGACGCAGTGGTTCGCTCTGGTTATCGCAGCACTCCTTGTGGCCGCATTGGGGTTGGGCTGGATGGGCTTGCGGCCGGTTGCGCCCGCTACTGCCGTTCCAACGGTATCACTCGGCATTCAAGCCCTGTGCATAGTGACCCCCAGTGACCAGGCGCGGAGTCTCGTCGCGGATGACATTCTGAGTGCACGCAAGTCGGTTCTGGTGGAGTGCTATCTCATCTCTGACCCGACGATTGTTGAGGCGCTTCAATCCGCCAGACTGCGCGGATGCGATGTGAGGGTCATCATGGAGGAGACGCCATTTGGAGGATTCTCCATGAACAAGACAGTGCGCAATCAACTGCGAAGCTCCGGCATCGACGCTGAGTGGGGCAACAGGATCTACTCTTTCACGCACGCCAAGTTCGTGGTGATCGACGACAGCATAGCCTGGATCATGACTGCCAACCTCAGCAAAAGCGCTTTCGACAAGAACCGCGAGATTCTTGTCAGGACTTGTAGTCAGACCGTGGTGGCAGATCTTGTACGAATCTTCTGGGCAGATCGGCGGCGAAATCCATGTGTGGCCGGGTCGCTTGTCGTCAGCCCCGTCAACGCTCGTCAACGTCTTCTTGCCATGTTGAGATCGTCGTATCGCAGCGTGGAGATTGCGAGCGAAGTCTTCGATGACCCCGAGACATGCAGGCTATTGCAGGATCTGGCGCAGCAAGGAGTCGTCGTGCGCGTTCTGGTCGCAGCGCCCGAGAGTATCGCTGTCAACGCGGCGACAAGGACGGAGATGGAAGGGACGGGCGTTGCCATCCGATACCTTGAGTCTCCATACCTGCACGCGAAGTACATTGTGGTTGACGGACGCACGGCATACGTCGGGTCGCACAACCTGAGCGCCAGCTCACTCGACGAGAACCGCGAGGTTGGTGTCATGACAGACGACAGCACGGTCGTCTCGACTCTCGAAACGACCTTTGCAAACGATTGGGATACAGGAAGATGAAGAAGCGCCTCGCAGCGAGGCGAGGCGCTTCAGTCTGTCGGCCAGTGAACCGTTCGCAGATGCTAGATGCCGGCGAAGTCCCAGTCCAGGTCAGCAAGTCGTTCCCGAAACGCTGCAAGATCTGCGTGTGACCTCATTGCCTGCTGCAGCTGCTGCGCTCCGTCCGTCGTACCGTAGAGGATAATGCCCACAATAATGCCATGTTCCAGGACAACCTTCCGATACGTCTGTTGACCTTGCGCCAGGATAGCCTCGACATCCTGGTCCGGGGTCGGATTGACGTTGCCCATGCTCAAGACATCGATTCCACAGGTCTTGAGTGAACTCGACATGATGCTTCCCTCGTAGGTGGCGGTGCCAGGTGAAACCATGTTCCGAGCTGCTACTCTGGCTTGTTCCAGGCACGGAGGGATGATGCCATAGACACGTCCACGGTGCTCGACGACGTCGCCGGCGGCATAGATATCAGGGATGGACGTCTGCATGAAGTCATTCACCTGGACACCTCGTCCCACAGCG